>JAUVXY010000124.1 GCA_030603375.1 Actinomycetes bacterium
ATTCTCTGATAAACATAAAATTATTATACTATATAATGGTCACCTTGTACACATAAATATTATCTATTCTATGTATTAGGTCACTACATTAGCATCCTATATAGAAAAAGCCCACTATACGGGGCTATGAGTACTTAAAAAGGGGTAAAATCAGGTGATTTTAGGTAAATTTATCGAAAGTTGGGTTAGGTAGTTGAAACAAATAGGTTCAATTTGTCTGACGCATCATATTTTTTTTAGGGGTCTCCACCAGTCCTCATTGTTTACATACCAGTTTATGGTTTTTTCAAGCGCCTGTTCAAAATTATTCTGCGGCAACCATCCAAGTTCAGTTTTTATCTTGGCGCAATCAACAGAATAACGCCTGTCGTGCCCAGGTCTGTCAATAACTGGCTCTATCATTGATTCTGGCTTATCCAGCATTTTAAGTATCTTTTTAGTAATCCAGATATTTGGTTTTTCATTTCCTGCGCCTATGTTGTAGACATCGCCTATCTTCCCTTTGTGCAGTATAATGTCCAGAGCAACACAGTTATCCTCTACATATATCCAATCCCTTACATTTTTGCCGTCCCCGTACAAAGGTACTTTTTTTTCATCTATTAAATTGGTTACAAAAAGAGGAATTAGTTTTTCCGGATACTGGTAAGGACCAAAGTTGTTAGAAGTTCGGCTAATTATTACAGGAGTTTTGTAAGTTTTGTAGAAAGAGCGAACTATCATTTCAGCTCCTGTTTTTGAAGCCGAATAAGGGCTGTTTGGCTTTAGTGGATCATTCTCTGTAAAAGAACCTTTTTCTATGGAGCCGTAAACTTCGTCCGTACTTATCTGGAGAAAAGTCTTTGTGTTGTACTTCTTTGAAGCTTCAAGAAGCATATATGTACCATAAACATCAGTTTGTATAAATACTCCCGGGTCTTCTATTGACCTATCCACATGAGACTCTGCCGCAAAGTTTACAGTAGCATCTATGTTGTTAAATTTAAATATTTCATCTATAAGATTGCTGTCGCATATATCGCCTTTTATAAACTTGTAATTATGGTTTTTCTCCTCAATATCCTTTAAATTTTCTAAGTTCCCGGCATAAGTTAGCTTGTCCAGATTTATTATTTTATACTCTGGATATTTCCTTGTGATGTAGCGAATAAAATTGCTTCCAATAAAACCAGCGCCGCCGGTTATAAGTAATGTTTTAAACTCTCTGTTCCCCAATTATCTCCTATCCGTCCTTTCTGTCCCAGTTATATGGTATTTTAGGGCTATGCGGGTCCACCCGGTATTCATCCGGCTTCTCATAGTCATATACTTCAGTGGGTATATTTATGCATATTGCTTCGCTGTCGCTTACGCATTTGAAGCCGTGAAATACATAATTTGGTATTTGAAGGAGCTGTGGATTGTGTTCGCCCATAAAAAATTCATTTACCTCTTTATATGTAGGCGAATCTTTCCTGCTGTCATACAGTACAATTTTCATCATACCTTTTACAACTACCATATTATCTGTCTGAATTTTATGGTAATGCCAGCCTTTTACAACGCCGGGGTAAGCAGTGGTCATATAAACCTGCCCAAACCTGGTAAACAAGCTGTCGTCTGAGCGCAGCATCTCCATCAGGCGCCCTCTTTCGTCAGGTATTACTTTTAGCTTTTTTATTTTTACTTCTTCTATCAAAGATAACCTCCTTTTGCTTAAGCTTATTTTAAATTCCGATACCTTTATAGTTAAAGCCCATATCTGTAAGGCTTTTTTTGCAGAGGCAGTTTCTGCCATCAATTATATTAGGGCTTCTCATTATTTTTTTTATTTTCCCATAGTCCAAATTTAAAAACTCGTCCCATTCCGTTACCAAAACGAGCAGGTCTGCCTTATCTGATGCTTTATATGGATCACTTGCCATGACAGCTCCTTTGTCCATGTCGGATGGATACTCCTTTACAACAGGGTCATAAACCCTTACTTCTGCGCCAAGTTCCAAAAACTTATTTATTATAGCAATTGACGGCGTTTCCCTTGTGTCATTAGTGTTTGGCTTAAAGGAAAGCCCCAGTACTGCAATTACCTTGTCATCTATTATTCCAAGTAAATCCATTGCTTTTTGGACCACCTTGAACCTTTGCTGGTTATTTACATGTATTACAGCATTTAAAATGTTTGCACCTGCACCATACTCTTCGGCTGTATAGGACAGCGCCCTTACGTCTTTGGGAAAGCACGACCCCCCCCATCCAATACCTGCCTTCATAAACCTGGTACCTATTCTGGTATCAAGCCCCATGCCATAAGTTACATCCAAAATGTTGGCTCCAATCCGCTCGCACAGGTTTGCAATCTCATTAATAAAAGATATTTTAGATGCAAGAAATGAGTTGGATGCATATTTTATGAGCTCTGAACTTGTTGAATCTGTTATGAGGACAGGGACCTTTTCTTTTTTGTGGCTGTTTGCCCTTGCATAATCAAAGTCCTGGTTTATTATGGGCCCGTATAGCTCTTTCATAATATCTATGGCTTTTTTGCTCTCAGAACCGATTACAAGCCTTTCAGGAAAGAAAGCATCGTCTACTGCTTCTCCTTCTTTTAAGAATTCCGGGTTGGATACAATATCAAAACTGTGATCATTGTCTTGATTTTCTTTTATTATCTTTTTTATCCTTTTGGCTGTCCCTATAGGGACAGTACTCTTGTTTACAACTATCTTATAGCCGTTTATTGATTTTCCAATTAGCTTTGCTACTTCATCCAGTGACGAAAGATCGGGTTTCCCTGTGGAGAGAGGAGGAGTGCCAACACTTATAAAAATTATATCACTGTTTTTTATTCCATAGCCAACATCCCGACTAAAAGATATGTTCCCGCTGTCTCTATTTTTTCTTACAATCTCTTCCAAACCCTGTTCATATATCGGCACCTTGCCGATATTTAGAAGCGAAATCTTTTTCTCGTCTTTATCAACACATATCACATTGTGGCCAATCTCTGCAAGGCACACGCCTGTTACAAGCCCTACATACCCTGTTCCTATGACACATACTTTCATAATTTCACCTATTCATAATGGTTAAATAAGCTGTAAATACTATGATATAATAACATAAATTTTAGTCTTGCAAAATGAATAACTCCGTTAAGTGTATAATTTTCTGTAATCTCTATTGCTCCAATAACTATATATGTTGCGGCAGCTTAGAAAACTTAGGAGGAGGTTAATTTTTTAAAAGCTTCCACTGTATCTTTTATGCTGTTATCCCATGAAAAAGCTTCGTCTACTCTTTTCCTGTTAAGTTCCCCGCGCCTTTTTGACTCATCAGGATTGTTTATGGCCCAGATGATTTTTTCAGCAAAATCTTCAATTGAATCATTGCTGGCATAAATTCCGCCATTTTCTAAAAATCTCCTGTTGTTTTTTGAATCAAAGCAAACTACCGGCAGTCCTGCACCCATATAATTTATAACCTTGCCGCTTGCTTCGCCTGCTTTGTCAATTTTCGGCTCAATTGCAATATCGCTAATTACGAGGTAATTAGGCAGTTCAAAATAATCAACCATTCCTGCAAAATGCACATTTGGTTGAATCCCAAGTTCTTTTACTTTTTTAGCTGTTTCTTCTACTGGATAGCCTACAATTAGAAAATGGGCATTTTTAATCTTATTTAGAACAAGCGGCATTGCCGACACCAGATTCCAGATTCCTTTTGCTGCAAGAAGGGCTCCTGTAAAAATTACTACCGGTACGCCCTCAGGTATTCCAAGTTCTTCCTGCAGCCCTTTTTTTGGGGTTACATTAAAGAAGTCCGTGTGCACACCATCTATTACCACTCTCACTTTGCCAGGATTTATCTTGAACCTATTTTTAATTATATCTCCGTTTGAAACTGAACTGCATATGAAAAAATCAGGCATTCTGCAAATTATCTTTTCTGCAGTATGGAAAATCCACCTTATAAATTTTTTCCCTCTAATCCAGTTAAATGTATCAAGTTCTGAGGTCAAGCTCCCCTGTACGTCAAAAACCAGAGGAACCCTGCCAAAGGTTA
>JAUVXY010000034.1 GCA_030603375.1 Actinomycetes bacterium
TTAAATCATAAAGATCATGGGGTACATTGAAGCCATACATTACCCCCTCCATTTTTTTTGACAGCTTCGACCTATATATAAAAGGGAAATAAAATAATTAATTACGAAATATTTAATACAAAACTAATTCCTATAAATCTCCGCTTGTTCGATCTTGCTGGAAATCCATTCCTTTGCATTTTTCACTATGTCAAAATTATCTTTTTTATCGTCAGCCCACATCTCAAGAAGAATCGGCCCATGATAACATATATTTTCCAATACCTTAAATGCTGAAACGAAATCCACAATACCTTTACCAAAAGGAATATTGCGTACAATTCCTGGCTGTGTATCCTTAATATGTACTGCAGCAATATGCTTTCCATAATTCTGTAACTGTTTTTTAACGTCTTGATTCATCGCGGTTAAATTACCAATATCAGGATATATTTGTAACCATGGTGAATTGATATCTCTTACATAATGCACTATTTTATCAAGTGAATCAGCAATTTCACTTTCCACATTCTCTATGGCAAGCATAACTCCAAGTGAGGCTGCAAGATTTAAACATTTTCTAAGGTTCATTCCGAATGTTTTCTTAGATAAATCGGTACTTTTTTCTCCAGCTACAACATCATAGCCTGCTATCTGGACAATCCTGATCCCCAATTGAAATGCAAACTGTATGGCATCAGTAATTATTTCTATACCCTTTTTTTGAATATCAGGATAGGAGCTGCCAATAGGAAATCGCCTGTTTCCGCTTAAGCACATAGTCAATAAAGGGATCCCGGTTTTCTCACTTGTCTCTCTAAGTCTTTTCTTTTTTATTTTATCCCATTGAAGTCTTTCCAGACGTTCATCAGATTCATCAATGGACATTTCCATAAAATTATAACCTGCTTCACGGGCTAGTAATAATCTTTCTTCCCATTCCAAATGTTTGGGAAGTGCTTTTTCATATAGCCCTATAAAAAGTTTTTCATTTTTAAAGCCTGTCATCAAACCTCACAACTTCTAAAAGATAGAGAGGGTTTCATTTCTCCATTAAAAATGCGCTAATTCAATCTTTTCTATTTAATTCTGACCGTACTTCTCAGGTCTAAATTTTTCAACTGCTACTTCTACCTGTTCTGCATCAAGTATTGCAGGAGTCCCTATGGATTTTGCCATAATATATGTCTTGGCAGCATCCTCCAGATAAACAGCTGCATATAATGCCTCTTTTAGAGTTCCGCCAACTGTAATAACCCCATGATTCTTTAAGATTACTGCTCTTTTATTATTGATATATTTAACAGTGGTAATACCCATTTCAAGACTGGCGGCCGAGCTGTAAGGAGCAACGGTTACCGGCCCCAAGCATGCATTAGGAAGAGTCGTGACTGCAGCAGGAAGCTCATCCTCCACAAGTCCAACTGCTGAAGCATAAACCTGATGGGTATGGATAACTGCATTTACTTCAGGTATATTCTTTAAGATATACAAGATTGCTTCTATATCTACTGAAACCCTCCTTGTGCCTTCTATAATATTTCCATCTATATTCAGCACGACAACATCTTCAGGGACCATGGTTTCATAAAGCATTCCAGAAGGGGTTGCCAGAACATGTCCTTTCTGGGTCCTAAAACTTACATTTCCTCCCGAAAGAGCAATCAGTCTATATTCCTTCAGCAGTAAAGCAGTTTTTATTATTTCTTTTTTTTCATTTTCATACATTTTCTTTTCACTTTCCTAATTTTTTTAAATAATTTAATATTTTCCAAACTTCTTTAATGTATCAAGCATAGCCAGATAATTCTGTGGTTTGACAGCAGAGTGAATACTATTACTTGAAGATAATATGTACCCTCCACCTGGCATACCGATATCAAGGCACCTCTTAGTTTCTTCAACTGTTTCTTTTTCAGTTTTAGATGATATTGCTGAGCTTATGAAATTATTTATGTCTTTTTCTTTTTGATTAAATTCCATATAAATAAATCTCGATCTTAACTATCTAATAATTGCTTTATTCTTTTAAATTCAGCATATCTTTTCATATAAATAATATTTTTATCTTTATTAGGCTTAAATGATGACTTAATTCTAACCATTTTATTTATAGCGTCTTTTAGATTTTTGAATATGCTCAATCCTAACACTTGGCATATAGCTAAACCTAAAACACCAACCTCGCTAACTTTTGTAGTTAAAATTTCCATATTTAATATGTCTGAAAACATCTGGCACCATAAATTACTATTTGATGCACCTCCTGATATAACCGCGTGATTTCGCTTTATGCCACCTTTTCTTAAATTATCAATATGCATATAGTGCGAAAATACCACTCCCTCATATATTGAATATATCAAATCGTAAATACTGTGAGAAGCATTGAAACCGTAAAATGCACCTTCCATTTTTTTTGACAATATTGATTTGTATATAAAAGGAAAATACAAAACATTTGATTCGTCAATTTTTATATTTAATATTTCCTCATCAATTTTTTTATATATCTGTTTTCTATTTAAATTAATACAATTCATTTTTTCCAAAACTTCACTTAAAAACCATTCAAGATTAACTGCTGAAGTTGGACTCACATCCAAAGCTAAAAATTTATTTGCATCAGCAAATATAATCGAGTACATAATGTCAGGACTTTTAATTATGTTCCTGCTAATGGCAGAATTGATACTCCATGTGCCAGATATTAAGGAAAAGGCACTTTCATCATAAATTCCACTCCCCAATATACAGGCAACTACATCTATAAGTCCACCGACTACCGGAGTCCCTTCCATTAAACCCGTCTCTACTGCAGCATCTTTTGTTATATACCCGATTACTTCTTCGCTCTTACTTAATTCTGGTAATTTGTCATATATGTCTTCCATGCCATATAATTTATAAAGATCAGAATCATAATTTTTACTAAGCAAGTTGATAAGTCCGGAATTGCTTGCATCTGTATAATCTGTGGAACATTTTCCTGTTAATTTATACTTTATCCAGTCCTTGCAAAACAGTATTTTATTTATCTTATTATAACTTTTTCTTTCATTTTCTTTTAGCCAATAAAGCAATGGAATGGCTTGCCCATTCCACATATGTGCATAAGTTTTTGAATAGCCGTCTATATTTTCTTTCCCCCATTTGTCTATTAAGCTAGCAGATCTAGAGTCCATTGATGTTATTGCATTTCTTACGGGATTTCCTGATTTATCTAATAAATAAAGCCCACCTCCATGGCCGCTATTTCCAACAGAAATGATTTCTGCTGGATTTACTTTGGTTTTCTGAATTACTTTTTTAATAGCAGCCAGAGTTTTTTTAGATAACAAATTCATGTCAACTTCACTATAGCACCCATCATTAATTACCTCGTTTTTAAAAGATTCAATACCAAATATCTTCCCTGTTAAATCAATTAAGGCAGTTTTAACGATACTAAGACCATTATCAATACATAATGTATATTTATTTTTTTCCATTTTTTTTAAATTAATCAAAAATTACAATAGGTTAAATCTTATCCTTAATTTTTTAAATTACTTCGATTTTTAAGAATTCTTTGTTGTCTTTATTGTTCCATCTAAATCTTTTCACAGGAGATCCCAATTAACATTGCCACAAATTATATATGTTAGCATTTCAGCCGAAAAGTACAACCAACTTATATTTTTTCAATTCTAATGTTGTATAAATTGTTTTACTCTTTTCTTTTTCGTATATTCTGTATCCTACTTTACATAATTACTTTATATTGAAGCACGCCTCTGACTTAGTTGGTCTAAAGTAACTGCTAGTAATAATATACAGCCCATTACAAGCTGCTGATAATATACATTGATTGCTAGTAATACCATAGCATTTTGTATGACTGAAAGCAGTGCTATGCCCAGGATTGAACCTAGAATACTACCCCTACCACCACTTAAACTTCCACCACCAATTACTACTGCAGATATCGCCGTCAACTCCAATCCTTGACTTGCACCTGGTATACCTGCGCCAAACTTTGACATATACATAATCCCAGCAAGACCTGCAAGAAATGAACATGCAATTCCAACACCTAATTTTATTTTATTTGTATTAATCCCTGAAAATTTAGCGGCTTTCTCGTTGCTGCCCACATAGTAAACTTTCCGCATTGTAGTTGAATACCTTAACATTAAATCAATGAACACCACTACTGTTAAGAACAGGATTACAGCAAAGGGTATAAAGCCTATTTTCCCTTGTCCCAAAAATTTAAAACCAGCTGGGAGTGTGTAAAGCGATAATGGAGTGCCTTTGCTTATTACGAAACAAAGACCTCTTACTATTCCCATTCCTGCCACAGTTGTGATGAATGAAGATAGTTTTATTTTTGTATAAAAATAACTCATTGTTGCTCCAATAAAGGCACAAACAACCAATGTAACAACGCTAGCAAGCCATGGATTCATGCCTCCCAGGAACATTTTTCCAGCAAGAACTCCCGCAAATGCTGTTACGGAAGCAACAGACAAATCTATTTCGCCTGCTATTAAAATTATTGTCATGCCCATAACAACAATACCATCAGTTGCGAAAGACATTAAAACTGATGAAATATTTTGCCACGTCATAAAAACAGGGGATAGAATAATCATAATAATACTTATAAGTATTATTATGATTATTAAGTTTAATTCTCTGAACTTCTTAATTATATTTAATCCTGAGATTAGACTTACTCCCTCTAACTTTTCCAATATTTTTCCCTTCTTTATGCTAGTTTCTATTATAAAATATGTTTTTTCTATTCTTTAATATCTGAAGCTAAATGAATAATTCTAGTTTCACTAATTTCACTGCCAGTTACCTCACCAGATAAATTCCCTTCATGAATTACCAGGACTCTATCACACATACCTATAACTTCGGGTAGTTCAGATGAAATCATTATTATCCCTACTCCTTCATCAGCTAGATTCCTTAGTAACTTGTGAATTTCTGATTTAGCTCCTACATCAATGCCTCTTGTTGGCTCATCTATAAACATTATATTTGGTTTTACATTGAGTAGTTTTGCGAAAAGTATCTTTTGCTGGTTTCCACCACTCAGTGAACTTACATTTTGATTGATGCTCCTACATATAATTTTTAGTGCATCTACCATTCTTTGTGTACATTCAATTTCTGTTTTCTTTTTAACAAATCCCATTTTCGAAATATTATCTAATACCATAACTGAAATATTTTGTTTTATTGACAACAATAGGAATAGACCATCAACTTTTCTATCTTCAGGTAAGTATAATATACCTTTCTTCACTGAGTCCCACGATGATTTTATATTTATATTTTTACCCTTATAGAATACTTCTCCACTTTGTTTATCACGTAGTCCACATACTGCTTGTGCAATTTCGCTCCTACCAGCGCCAACAAGACCGGATATACCAAGTATTTCTCCCTGCTGTAATTTAAAGTTTATATTCTTGAAACGCTTTCCATCCGAAAGATTCCTAACTTCCAGAAGAGTTCCGAGCCCTTCTTTATTACTTTTCTTTGGAGGATACATACTACCTATTTCTCTTCCCACCATTTTATTTATTACCATCTTTTGATCTGACTCTGAAACATTATAAGTTCCGATATAACACCCATCCCTAAGTACAGATATCCTATCACTACTATGCGCCTGTGAGAATATTTCATTAATCCTGTGACTAATATAGATAATCCCAATTCCTCTTTTCCTAAGTTTACTTATTATCCCAAACAACACAGTGCTCTCATTTTCAGACAATGAAGCTGTTGGTTCATCAAAAATTATTATATTGCAGTTCATAGAAAGTGCTTTTGCTATCTCTATTATCTGTTGATCTGGTATGCTTAATTCTTCAACTTTTTTATCCGGAGGAATAGGTGCAAGCTGTTTTAAAATATCAGCTGCATCTTTGTATAATTTTTTATAGTTTACAACTAAATTTTTACTGCTATTTATAGCGGACATAAATATATTTTCTGCTACAGTTACAGAATGGCAAAGTGCAATTTCCTGGTGGACAAAAGCAATACCAAGTTTTTGTGCATCTAATGGATTTTTAATCTCAACCCTTTTCCCCTCTATAAATATTTCTCCTGAATCAGCGCGATGTATGCCACCAATAATATTCATCAATGTGGATTTACCCGCTCCATTTTCACCTACCAAAGCATGTACCTCGCCCTTACGAACAGAAAAATTTACACCTTTCAAAACCTTAATGGGTCCAAAGCTTTTTTCAATTCCATTTACTTCTAGTATTGTCACATTTGGCAAAATGATACCTCCGAAAAATACAAATCTTATGATGTAGACCAAGCGACGACATTTGACGGTCGCCGCTTGGTTAGTGCAATTTATTCTTGCAACTTATTCTTCTATACCCTTGCTGCCACGTCCTTCAACATACTTATCCCAATAGAAACAATCAGCGTTATCTTTTGTAACAAATGATAGGCCATTGTCTATTTTAGGAATAAATGTTGGGTTTCTATCCTCTACTTTATATCCGGTCATTGGATCAACTAATTCAGGATGTGCTGCTGTAAATAACAGCAACATTCCAAAATAACCCTGCATACCCTGATCGGGGTTAATTGCACCAAAAATCTCTCCAGCTTTTATCATATCAAGTACCTTTGCGTTAACATCACAACAAATTACCCTTGCGCTTGACTCCTTTTCTACTACTGCTTGCGCACATCCCATTGCTGTGGTTGCTTCCGGCATAAATATTCCACCAAGATCTGGGTCTTTCTGTAGGAATGCAAGTGTTGCCTGGTAAGCTTTCTGTGCATCCTGGTTTGATGCTGCCCTGTTTACAATCTCAATATCAGGCCAATCTGTTTCTATTTTTTCTATAAAGGACTTGATCCTTACATCATGGTTGTCCTGTCCTGGATTTTCAAGAACTGCAACCTTACCTTTTCCACCCATATCCTCGGCCATTTGATCTGCTGCAGCATATCCTTCTGTTACATTGTCAGAGGTTATGTACCCCAGACGGTTACTTTTCGGTGAGTCTGCAGCAAATGTTATAACTGCAATACCTTTTTCTATTGCACTATTAATAGGTTCTATAAATGCATCGGCATTCATGGGATGAACCAGAATTCCCTTTGGATTCTGCGCTACTACCTGTTCAAATACTGCTATTTCTTTTTGTATATCATACTCCGGAGTTCCATCATAATGGGTTTTTACTCCAAGCTGACGTCCACATTGCTTAAACATTTCGTATACAGGGAACCAATATTCAACACCTGATACCATAACTACCATTGAATAAAGTTCGTCTGATGCGCCCCGGTATACAGTGCCTCCCTGAGTTCCTTCTGCTGCTGTTGTTGTTTCTGCTGCTGCTGTTGTTGTTTCTGCTGCTGTTGACTTGCATCCTGCTAAGCCAACAGTCATTGCAACTAGTGCTAGCGCTAAAATTGTAATCAAAACTAGCTTTACATTTTTCATACACCCTCCTCTTTAATTTACTTAGCTTACAGTTATAAAAGGAATAAAAATCTCACCTCCTCTTTTCTTTACGTTTGCGTCTCAAATCTTGAACCTGAGAATATTCTTTCTTTACAAGATTTACATAATTAACATTATAAGCATTTAAATTTTTTTTTCAAATCTTGAAATATATTTTACAGTAATTTAAGATTAATTCTTTTTAATAAGCCGTAATTCAGTAAATATCTAAAATAAAACAGTAAATTCAAATGATAATGTTGGACATAATCAGAATTTCAATGAAAAATTATTAGACAAATAAAAATTGGAAGATGATGAAATTTAAGGATAAAATATAAATTACCTATTTTAATTTGTAAAGTAGTTCTAAGAGGAAAATTTTGGAGTAGTTTAGATGCCGATGTTAATCTAATAACTTTTCTGCTGTTTTTGAATCTGTTATGAATACATCTGCAATCTCAGTTTTTAAAAAACCCTTTAGTGCTTCAGTTTTTTCAGGTCCAAACGCTATTGCTATTTTATTCCTGATCTTTTTTATTTTATCAATATCTAATTTAACTATTCTGTCTTCAAAATCAGATTCTATAAAATTGCCATTAATGTCATAGAAATTTAAACCAATATCTCCGACAATCTTTTTACTAATTAAAGTTCTGAAGAAATCTAAATCAAACCCACCCAGTGTATATGTTCTGGAGTTTTTAGAAATTACACCAACGCCTGTAATATAATAGTCTATTTTTGAAGTATCTCCCATAATCTTATTTATCATTGTTTCTACCTGAGTCAGAGATCCTTTTGATTTAGATATTTTAAGAAGTAAAGGAAGATAAATAGGATAGCAAGTGCCCCCAATCCTTTCGGAAAACATTTGGCTTATGTTAACAGCTTGATATTCTATTTTTGCAAGATTGACACTTCCTATTGTTGAAAAAACATTAATACCATTATATTTTTTCTCTACACTTAGATTCTTTATAGTATAATAAAGTGTTTTCCCCCAAGTTACTGCAAAATTCAGGTTGTTATCCAAAACTCTTTTTAAATAATCTGCACCAATCTTACCAACTTCCTGGAAAATAAGATTCTCACCGTAGCCTTTAATGTCAGAGTTATAAAATATTATTGCTTCTTTTAGTTTAAAAGCTTTTTCTATCTCCTGCTCTAAATCAAGAGCTCTTTTATCTATATTTTTTATTTTAAATTCAATTACTTTTCTTTTTTTTGCTTCTTTAATTAATCTACAGACTTTTGCTTTTGAAAAATTAAACTTATTTGCGATCTCATATTGATTTATGTCATACAGATAATACAACTCTGCCACTCTGGCAATTATTCTGTCATCAATCACAATTTGCTATCCTTCTTATAAATATAAAATTTATTTCATAATAAGAAATAAAAAAATTTTGCGTAGCTGTATCAATTTATACATTAATGCTTTAACTTTGTCAAAATAAAAATTATTTCACCAGCAATTAATCATTTTTCCCCAATTTTATCCCAAACTACAGCTAAAATGGAGTAATTTTAACATTAATTTCCTGGACCTTTCCTAAATTAAAGTTTTAGGGGTAAAAAACATAGCAATTTTTTGATTTTTAAAAATTACCTTCAGGAAAGATAGGATATTTGATTTATAATTCCTTTAACAAATGCACTTCCGCCATACCGCCCCTGTCAATATCTCCCACACCCTCTGTAAATACTGCTATGGCGTTAGCCTTTACCATCGAGGTTAATATGCCGGAGCCCTGCATCCCGGTAGACTTGAAAGAATATTCGCCATTCTTTTTTTCAATTATGACACGCACAAAGTCTGTTCTTCCTATTTTGTGTTTAAAATCATGAGCAGCTTTAGCCAGAACCAAATCCCTGAATAGCTTTTTAAACCCCATCATTTTTCTCATAAGGGGCCTTACATACATTTCAAAGCATACCATTACAGAGACAGGATTTCCCGGAAGTCCAAATATGAATTTGTCTTTGTATTTTAGGAAAGCAAGAGGCTTTCCCGGTTTTTGATTCACCCTCCAGAAAATAAGCTTTGCTTCTATATCTGCCAGCACATCCTTAACATAATCATAGTCGCCAGCTGATACTCCGCCACTTATGAGCAAAATATCACATTCTAACAGAGCTTTTGAAATTTTTTCTTCAAGAGTGCGCTTTTCATCTTTTACAATACCATATCTTATATAGCTGGCTCCTGATTCTTTAACCTGGGCAGCCAGTGAATAGCTGTTGCTATCTCTTACCTTGCCAATTACAAGCTCGTCTCCAGTCTCGAGTAATTCATCGCCAGTTGATATTATCCCAACAGTTGGAGGGCAGACAACAAGTACTTCGGCAATCCTAATTGAAGCCATAACGCCAATATCTGCAGGGTAGATGCGCCTTCCTCTCTTGAGCACTGTATCACCACTTTTTATATCCTCTCCCCTGTATCTTATATTCTCTCCTTCGCTGCATTCTCTAAAAATTAAAACACTTCCATTTTCTATTTCTGCATGCTCTTTCATCACGACACCGCTGCACCCTTCAGGGATTGGGGCTCCGGTCATAATAGACATACAGCATCCCGGCTCAAGCCTGGCAGATGGCACCTTCCCGGCAGGAATATCCTCTTCTGCCAGTTTCAATCTAACAGGGTAATTATAATCAGCTCCAATTACATCTCCAGCCCTTACAGCATACCCATCCATAGCAGAATTATCATAAATGGGTATGTCGTCATAAGAAATTATATCTTCAGCCAGCACCATGCCAAGACTGTCAAGTAATGGGATTTTCTTTTTTTTAACTTTTATTATTGAGCCCAACACTTCATGTTGAGCATCGCTTACCGATATCATAATTTAATTTCAATATTTTATTGTTTTGGCTATATATAAATATTTTATCAGATTGATATTTATAATCTACATTTTTCTTTTACTGCGTAGATTCCCTTCTTAAAATCAAAGGCAGGTCCAGATTATTTTTTATTAAAAAAGATTCGTCTTTAAAGATTTCTTTTGAATTTCCATCAAAAACAATCTTACCGTCATTTAAAATTATGCATCTGTCTGAAAAATCATAAGCTAAATCCAGATCATGAGTTGCTACAATAATACTTTTATCCATCTTTTTGATCAGCTTTAAAAAATTACTTCTATTTCTTGGATCAAGATTGCTGGATGGCTCATCCAAAATTAATATCTTTGGATCGTAAGATAAGACTGTTGCCAGAGTTACAAGTTTCTTTTCTCCAAAGCTCAAAAAATGAGGGATTTCATCTTCTAAATTTTTTAGATTAACTTTGCCTAAACTAATCTTTACTATTTCCCTTATATACTCTATATTTTTGGCTCTGTCATCTTTCTTCTTGTTCAGATAATTTATAAGGCCAAAAGCTACATCATCAAAAACTGTAGTTGAAAATAGTTGGTCGTTTGGGTCTTGAAAAACAAACCCGATATGCTCTCTTATATTAAATATGTTCTTTTCATTTAATATTTTATCAAATATTTGTATTTCACCTGATTTGTGCTTGCTTTCTATGAGCCCGGCAATATTTAAAAGAAGAGTTGATTTGCCTGCGCCATTTGGGCCTATAATAGATACCTTTTCTCCATCAAGAACAGAAAAATTTATATTTTTTAAGACTTCTTTTAAAGCTCCGTCTGTGTTGTTTACTTTTTTGCTTGAAATATATCTATAGCTTAAATTATTTACCCTTACAGCAACCCTGCCAGCCATTTTTTATGCAACCCTCATTATAGTTATATGATATTAACCAGTTCAACCAATTTAACAGACAGCGGCATCAGAATAAAAATACACAAAGAAATTATATTGGCTGCTTCAATTCTACTATCTTTCTCTATAATATAAAAATTACCGTCAAAGCCCCTGCTTTCCATAGATCTATAGACACTTTCTGCTCTATCAATAGACCTTATAAACACATTTCCAATAAGAAAAGCAAGTTTTTTATTGA
>JAUVXY010000007.1 GCA_030603375.1 Actinomycetes bacterium
GAAAAATTTGAAAGTAGAGAGCAATTTGACTTGAAAGTAATTGAACTTTTAAAAATGGAAAAAATTGATTTGGTGGTGCTTGCAGGCTATATGTTTCTCTTTACTGCTAAATTTATAAATGAATTTAAAAATAAAATATTAAACATTCATCCATCGCTTCTTCCTTCTTTTAAAGGTATGCATGGCATAAAAGATGCATATGAGTACGGTGTAAAAGTGACAGGCGTCACCGTGCACTTTGTGGAAGAAGATCTTGACAGCGGCCCCATAGTTTTACAGGAAGCTGTATCCATTGAACAGGAAGACAGTCTTGAAAGTCTTGAGGAAAAAATTCATAAAGTAGAACATAAGATATATCCAAAGGCAGTAAAGTATTTTTGCGAGGATAGATTAAAAATAGAAGGAAGAAGAGTAAGAGTAGCAAAATAGCATGGCCAGTGATCTGGCAAGAGTCTCTGTTTTTAGTATTTTGTAAAAAGCCAGCAGCTGGCCCGGGCTACTGTAATGTTAATTAATAAGTTATTGGGTAAGTAAATTAGTAAGGTAATATTATAAAAAGATGGAGAGGAGAATTTAGTGGCTGCAAAGGTAAAGAGAGCTCTAATAAGCGTTTCTAACAAAGGAGGTATAATTGAGTTTGCAAATGTTTTACAAAGTCTGGGTGTAGAGATTATTTCAACTGGTGGAACCTACAAAAAGCTAAAGGAATCAGGCATAGAGGTAAAAAAGGTGGAAGAGGTTACTAATTTTCCGGAAATGTTAAATGGAAGAGTGAAAACCCTTCATCCATATATACATGGCGGCATATTAGCTGACCGCAGCAAAAGCAGCCATATGAACGAAGTCTCAGAGGCAGGTATAAAATTAATAGACATGGTAATAGTAAATCTGTATCCATTTAAGGAGACTATATCCAGAGAAGGTGTAGCCATGGAAGAAGCTGTAGAGAATATTGACATTGGCGGGCCCACTATGATTAGAAGTGCCGCTAAAAATTACAAGGGAGTAGCTGTAGTTGTAGATAGTGAGGATTATAAGAAAATATCAAAGGAACTTTTAGATAGCGGTGGCTATATTAGTGAAGGCAGCTTGTTTAGATTAAGTGCCAAAGCTTTTCAGCATACCTGTGAATATGACAGTGTAATTTTTAACTATTTTAAAGATAAAATTAAGGATTTTGAGAAATCAGATATTTCTGTAAGGGATTATTTAAACGTAGATTGCGACAGTTCTGCTGATGAAAGTAAGAGCATTTTTAAAGAAGGCAATGTTAATTTTAAGGATAGTCTTAAATTAAATTTTAAAAAGATTCAAAACTTAAGGTATGGCGAAAATCCACACCAGAAGGCTGCTTACTATAAATTTGATAGCGCAGGCAAAGGTAGTTTTGTAAACTGCAAACAACTCCAGGGCAAAGAACTTTCATATAATAATATTTTAGATGGCGATGCGGCGTTTGGGATTGTTAAGGAATTCAGCGCTACATGTGTTTCTGTGATAAAACATAGCAATCCCTGCGGGGCTGCAGTTTCAGAGTCAGTTTTAGAAGCTTACAGGAAAGCATATCAGTGTGATCCTGTGTCAGCTTTTGGAAGTATTGTTGCCTGTAATGTAAAGTGGACAGCTGAAGCATCAAAGTTTCTCGCAGACAAATACGCGGAGGTTCTGATAGCGCCTGATTTTGAACCTGAGGCACTTGAAATATTATCTAAAAAACAAAATTTAAGGGTGCTTAAAATAAATTTTGATCTGGAATCCTATGTCAGCAGAATTAAATCTGAAAGTCTTAGCCCGGATTGTGTATTTAGAAGCGTTGATGGCGGGATGCTGCTGCAGGACCTGGATGAGGGAATAGATAGCATGGAAAATATGAAAGTTGTAACAAATATAGAACCTGATTCCAGCCAGTGGGAAGACATCCTCTTTGGATGGCAGATAGCAAAAAATGTAAAATCCAATGCTATAGTACTGGCAAGCGGAAAAATGACTGTAGGCGTAGGAGCGGGGCAGATGAGCAGAATTGATGCAGCTAAGATTGCAGTTGAAAAATCAAATGGCAGGTGCAATGGTTCAGTACTGGCTTCAGATGCTTTTTTCCCTTTTAAGGATGTTGTAGAGTTTGTGGCTAAAAACGAAATATCAGCCATAGTGCAGCCCGGTGGTTCTATAAGGGACGAAGAAGTTATAAAGTGCTGTAATGAAAATAAAATCCCGATGGTATTTACAGGGAAAAGACACTTTAAGCACTAATAGAAAAATAATTTATTTTGAGTAAGAAGAACATATCATGAAAAATTTTGAGCCTGACTACACTAATATCTTAAATGCAGCTAAAAGAATTAAACATAAAAGAATGCCTCTTTATGAACATATTATAGATATAACTATAATGGAAAAGATATTAGATAAAAAGTTCTCCTCTCTTTATAACGGAGACGCAAAAGACAGGAAAGAATTCTTTAGAAACTATTGTAATTTTTTTAAAGAGATGGGGTATGACACTGTTTCTTTTGAGTGCCTCATTACATCAATCATGCCTGGAAGCGGAGCACTTTATTATCACAAACCAGGAGTAATAAAGGATAGGAAAGATTTTAACTCCTATCCCTGGGACAATCTGCCAAAGTTATTTTTTGAAAAATATTCAGGTGATTACAAAATACTGGGAGAAGAAATTCCTCCAGGTATGAAGGCAATAGGAGGACCGGGGAATGGAATATTTGAATGTGTCCAGGATATAGCGGGTATTTCCAATTTATGTATGATTTCAGCAGATGACCCGGTTCTTTACCGGGATTTATTTAATAAGATGGGAGAGGTATTTTACAAAATTTGGAGTGCTTTCTTAAAAAACTTTTCTCCTACATATGCAATATGCAGATTTGGAGATGATCTTGGATACAAATCATCAACTATCCTAAATCCTGTTGATATTAAAAATATGATTATTCCTCAATATGAGAAGATAGTAGATCTTGTCCATTCCTACAGCAAGCCTTTCCTCCTGCATTCATGCGGCAATATATTTAGTGTAATAGAAGATATTATAAATGTAGCGGGAATAGATGCAAAACATTCAAATGAGGACGAAATAGCTCCTTTTTCTATATGGCAAAAAAAATATGGAGACAGAATTGCTTTTTTTGGCGGTGTAGATATGAGCTTTTTGTGTCAAGCTGGCGAAGACGATATTAAAGAATATGTAAGCAATATATTAAGTTATTCTATAAATTACCCTGGCTTTGCTTTCGGAACAGGAAACTCTGTGCCAGATTATATGCCTGTTGAGAATTATTTATTAATGATAAAAACAGCGAGAGAATTTCGCTGCAACAGTCTTTCTTGAAATAAAACAAGCAAGGAAATTTATACAGCCTTGCTTCGCCTCAGGCTTCAACAGGGTTCTTCTTAATAGGATTTTTTTCTAATGTATGCCCTATTACTTCATCTATATTATTTACAAACACCAGCTTTAATCCTCTGGTTATACTTTGCGGCACTTCTTCAAGGTCTTTTTTATTTTTGGCAGGCAGCACTACTTTTTTAAGCCCGGCTCTTTTAGCTGCCAGAAGTTTTTCTTTTAGTCCCCCAATTGGCAGCACTCTGCCCCGCAATGTTATCTCTCCAGTCATTCCAACATCTCTTAAAACTGGTATTTTAGTAAATGCAGACACAAGGGAAGATGTTATAGCTACTCCTGCTGAGGGCCCATCCTTTGGTATGGCACCTGCTGGTACATGTATGTGTACATCAGACTTGCTAAATAAATTTTCATTTATTTCAAATTCTTTTGCCCTTGAGTGCACATAACTTATTGCAGCTTTTGCAGATTCTTTCATAACATCCCCAAGTTTACCGGTAAGTATCAGCTGGCCATTGCCCTTATAGTAAGTAGATTCAATAAGTATGATATCTCCTCCAACAGGAGTATACGCAAGACCTGTTGCTACCCCTATTCTGTTTTTGTCTTCGATCTCGCTTGGCTGAACTCTGGATATTCCAAGGTAATATCCAACCTTTTTTCGAGTTATATATTTAGGATGTTTGTTTTTTTCTACTATTTCTCTTGCAATTTTTTTACATACATTTGCTATTTCCCGTTCCAGGTTTCTAACTCCTGCTTCTCGGGTGTATTCTTCAATTATTAGCAGGATAGCATCTCTGTTAAATTTTACTCCATATTTTTCAATTCCCTGTTCTTTTAGCTGCCTGGGTACCAGAAATTTTTCAGCAATATGGGTCTTTTCTTCTGTGCTGTAACCCGGTAGCTCTAATGTCTCCATCCTGTCTATTAAAGCAGGATGTATAGTGTCCAAAATATTGGCTGTAGTTATAAACATAACGTTAGACAGGTCAAGCGGTACTTCAAGGTAGTGGTCCCTAAATGAGTTATTTTGTTCTGGATCCAATACTTCCAGTAAAGCCGACGAAGGATCACCCCTAAAATCTGCTCCGACCTTATCAATTTCATCCAGCATGAATACAGGGTTATTTGTTCCTGCTTGTGTAAGCCCCTGCACAATTCTGCCCGGAAGTGCTCCTACATATGTCCTTCTATGTCCCCTAATTTCAGCTTCGTCCCTAATACCACCAATAGACATTCTTACGAATTTTCTGCCAAGCGACTTTGCTATGGATTGTCCAAGAGACGTTTTGCCTACGCCGGGAGGGCCAACAAAACAGAGAATAGGCCCCTTTGTTGATTTTCCCTTTAACTTTTTTACAGCAAGGTAATCAAGTATATGTTCTTTAACTTTATCCAGGTCGTAATGATCGTTGTCCAGCGTATTTTTTGCCTTTTTCAAGTCAAGAATATCTTTTGTGCTTTCTGACCATGGGATTTCAAGCATACAATCTACATATGTCCTTACATAAGAGTGCTCTGGAGACATGCTTGGAATATCTTCCAGCCTCTTTATTTCTTTTTTTACTTTTTCTTCTGCTTCCTTCGGAAGTTTTTTCTTTTGAAGTTTTTTTTCTAATTCCTGTGTCAGCGCAATAGATTCGTCAGATTCTCCAAGCTCTTTCTTAATTGCTCTAAGTTGCTGGCGAAGGTAATACTCCCTCTGAGTTTTGCCGACTTCCTTTTGCACCTTATCTCTTATTTGTGATTGAACTTCAAATTTTCTTAATTCTTCTCCTAAATATTCTGTTAATTTTTTAAGTCTTTTTTTCAAATTAGTTTCTTCAAGAATTTTTTGTTTTTGATGTATATTTGATAAAAGATATGATGCAAATAAATCTGCCTGAACGTCAGGCCTGGAAATATTTGTAGCTGCGACTACGAATGCAGTTGGCAGCGGTATTCCGAGCTGAATAAATTTTTCAACCTGCATTCTAATAGTAGTATCTAAATTTTCTATTTCTTCATCTTCCTCATAAGGTTTTTGTTCTAATACTTCAGTGAAAACCCTGAGGTATGGCTCAGTTTGGGTAAAATATTTTACTCTAACTCTGGAAATACCCTCAACTATACATTTTATTTCATTGGGTGATACGGTTACCACTTGTTTTAAAGCGCATGCTGTGCCAATGTCATACAAATCCTCTTTTTTTATATGTTCCTTATCTTTTTCTTTCTGGGCCACGACTACTATGATCTGGTGTTCTTTTGATGCACTATTAATAGCTTCAAGCGATACCTTTCTTCCAACTGCAAGCGGTGTGGCTAAGTGTGGGAATACAACACTATTCTTTAGTGCAAGCAGCGGGAGCTCTTGCGGTATTTTCAATTTGTTTTCATTTTTATTAACAATTTTTTCTTCAGCCATACTATGTTTCAACTCCTGTTTTATATAATTATCTGTATAGTGTATCCTAATATACTATATCCTAACATTTTAATTATAACAATAATTTTGTAAAAATGTCAAAATTATTTTCTTAATATTTAAAAAATATTTCTCACTTTAAGTGAAAATTATTTGAGTGTTATAGCATTTTTATAATTAAGGTTAAATAAAATTCAGTAGTGTGTTGTTGTCCAGTGATATTATCATCTCTAATTTATTAGTAGGAATTCACCACAATAAACAGATTTCGAACTAATTGCTGCAGTGAAATTATAAGTTTAAGGAAAAAATTGTAAAAGTATGTTTGCATAACTTTAATAGTCTATGTAATATACAAGATAAGTAAATTTTTACGAAAATTGTTCGTATAAAAACACTATGCGGGAACATAGATAATAGCGATAGCACATAAATAGAAGAAATTTGCCTGTAGTAGAAGGGTGCTAATGTCTTATAAGTTAAAGAAAGAACTGGGGTTTCTTAGCCTTTTTTGCATAGCGTCTGGAGCAATGATCAGTTCAGGATTATTTATTTTGCCAGGGCTTGTGTTCGCAAGAGCAGGTCCTTCTATAATTACTTCCTATTTATTGGCTAGCTTTTTGGTTATACCTGCTATGTTCTCCAAGGCCGAACTGGCTACAGCCATGCCTAAAGCAGGAGGGAATTATTTTTTTATTGACAGAAGTATGGGTCCCTACGCGAGTACGATTGGAGGTTTCTCTGATTGGTTTTCTTTGTCACTTAAAAGCACTTTTGCTCTGCTGGGAATAGGTATATTTGCATTGATATTAAATCCAGATATTACAGAGATGCAAATAAAATTTATTGCTGTAGCATACTGTCTATTCTCAACTCTTATTAACACAATCGGTGTCAAACTTACTGGGCGCTTTCAGATAGTTATGGTTATTGCTCTTCTCGGCTTACTTACTTTTTATATCATCTATGGGTCTTTTTCCATTCAACTACATAGATATACACCTTTTATGCCCCTGGGTCCTGGCTCTGTTTTCACGACAGCAGGGCTTGTTTTTATTTCTTATGCAGGTTTGACAAAAATTGTAAGTGTTGCAGAAGAAGTTAAAAACCCAGGACGTAACATACCACTTGCAATGTTTCTTTCCTGGATTATTATATCTTTACTTTATGTTTTAGTTATTTTTGTAACAGTTGGCTTAGTAGATTCTGCTCAACTAAAAAATTCCCTTACTCCAATTTCTCTTGGTGCTGGTACACTCATGGGCAGAGGCGGAAGCATAGTGCTGGGCGTTGCTGCACTTTTAGCATTTGCTACTACAGCTAACGCAGGTCTGCTGGCTGCTTCAAGGACACCAATGGCTATGAGCAGAGACGAATTATTACCGGGTCTTTTTGGAAAAGTATCCAAACGTGGAACTCCTGCATTCTCTATAATCTTCACTTCAGGATTTATGATTTTTATTATATTGTTTTTAACTTTAGAAAATCTTGTCAAGACCGCCTCGACCATGATACTTCTGTTATTTATACTTATAAATTTATCTGTTATTGTTATGCGAGAGAGCAAGATACAGTATTACCAACCTAAATTTAGGTCTCCTCTATATCCATGGATTCAAATACTTGGAATTATTGGGTATGGGTTCCTAATTTTTAAAATGGGAATTATTTCACTTCTAATAGTTGTTATTTTCATTATTTGCGCACTTGGCTGGTATTGGGTCTATGCAAGAAGTAAGATAAAAAGAGAATATGCTCTCCTGCATGTGGTCAAGAGGATTACCAGGATTAAATCAACTAGTTATCTGCTGGATGAGGAATTAAGAAAAATCCTGTTAGAAAGAGATAATATTACTAAAAAACGGTTTGAGCATTTAATAGAAAGATGTCCTGTTATCGATCTCAAAACTTCTTTATCAGCGGATGAGCTCTATAAAATAGTGGCAAATTCATTGGCAGAACAATTGAAAATGAACCCGGAAAAGTTATTAAAGTTGTTATTAGAACGGAAAAAAGAGTCCGAGATAACAATACACTCTGGAGTTGCATGTCTTTCCATTAATATCAAAGGGCACAGCAAGTTTGAATTTATGTTGGCCAGGGACAGAGAAGGTGTTACTTTTTCAGACAAGTCTTCTTCAATCCCAATCTATGCAATGTTTATAATAGTCAACACACCAGATGAACATAATTTTTGTCTCCACTCTCTTATGTGGATAATTAAAATAGTAGAAGGAAATGATTTTGATAATAAATGGTTAAATGCAAAAAACATCAAGGAATTGCGAAATATTTTTCTGTCATTATGGAGAAAACGATTTACCAGGACATGATGTATCTGATATTAGACAGCAAAATTTATAGAATTTTTATAGCATTAAAGAGACTCAACTCCCAATAGCTGCGCGCCAGGTGTTAATCTTTTCGGCAAACCCCTCACCAACAACTTTTCAACATGCCCTGGATGATTTAGAGAGTATAATAGATTTGGCGTAGATGTGATTATAACGAATATTAAATCAATATTGAAAGGAGAATATATGCAAAATAATAGAAAAATAAGATATCTTATTATATCTTTAGTATTAGTGTTAATTTTTAGTTTGATTGTTTCGTGCCGTACATCAAAAAAAGTAAATGAAATAACCGCACACTCTGAAACCGTTTCTATGGAAAGAATTAAACTACCCGAACCAGGACATGATAGCCTTACCTCGATTGAACAAGCTTTGCTTAAAAGAAGATCAGTTAGGGACTATAAAGATGAACCTTTAGCACTTACTGAAGTATCTCAACTTCTCTGGGCAGCACAAGGAATTACAGATCCAAGAGACTTTAGAACTTCTCCTTCTGCTGGAGCGCTATACCCACTTGAGGTTTATGTTGTTGCTGGAAATGTGGATAACCTTTCCGATGGAATTTATAAGTATAAACCTCATGAGCATGAGCTGGAGAGGATTAAAGAAGGAGATAAAAGGACTGAGCTATGCATTGCTGCGCTGGGACAATCCAGCATTAAGGATGGTGCCATAGCCATGGTATTTTCCGCTGTTTATGAAAGAACAACCCAAAAGTATGGAGAGAGAGGCATCAGGTATGTGCACATTGAAGTTGGTCACGCAGCTCAAAATGTTTATTTACAAGCAGTCTCTCTAAATCTTGGTACCGTGGTTGTTGGAGCTTTTCAAGACGATGCAGTAAAAATGATTATAAACATGCCAGACGAAGAGCATCCCTTGTATATAATGCCTGTTGGGAGAAAATGAGTAAGAGTTTCAGCTTAAAACCAAAATAGATAGTAACTTTCACAGGAGTTAATATAAAATCAGGGCACATACCCTGATTATTTTTTAATTATTTTTTAATTATTTTGTTTTTTTAATATAATGATATGACTTGTCATCTCTCAATAAGGAAGAGGTTGTTTTATGAAAACAGATTTGGAATGCATACCCTGCATTATAAGGCAGTGTATAAATACTTTAAACTTAACTAAATGTAGTGAAAGCATAAAGAGAAAGACAATAAATGAACTTTTAAATGATTTAGAGAAGATAGATTACGATCTTCCTCCAGCTTATAATTCTGATATTGCTTATATTATAAGCAGAAAGTTAACAGGGGTAAAAGACCCTTATTATAAGTTGAAAGAAGAAAGCAATAAAGCAGCCTTAGAAATTTACCCAAGGTTGAAAGAAATTGTTGCAAATTCACCTGACAGGTTATACGCAGGCATAAAAATTGCTGTTGAGGGCAATATAATTGATTTAGGAATAAGTAAAGATGGCAGCAGTTTACTTAATTTTGAAAAAATTATTGATGATATAAAAAATATGCCTTTTGCAGCAGATGATTATTCCAAGTTTAGAAAATCGCTTGGTGAGGCAAAAAATATTTTATATATAAGTGATAATGCAGGAGAATTAGTTTTTGACAGAGTTTTTATAAAGGAATTAATAAAACAGCATAAAAATGTAGTTTTGTCTGTAAAATCCGGCCCTATAATAAATGATGCCACACGAAAAGATGCAGAAGAAGTTGGTCTGGACAGTTTGGTTAAAGTTGTAGAAACAGGAAGTGATAGGATTGGAGTTAATTTTAATTGTACGTCGGATGAATTTTTAAAAGAGTTTAGAAAAGCAGATCTTATAATAAGCAAGGGGCAGGGCAATTTTGAAACGCTTGATGATGTAGATGCAAATATCTTCTTTATACTAAAAGCAAAATGCGAAAAAATAGCCAGAGAGCTTGGGATAAATTATCTTGATGTCGCCATTGTAAAAAGAGATCCCAGGTGGGGAAGCAAGAAAGTCTAAAAACCTAAGTTTTTTAATTTTTTTTCATCGAGTCCAAAATAATGGCCTATTTCATGCAGCACTACTCTTTTTATATTTTTTTCAATTGCTTCTCTGCTGTGGCTCACTGCTTCAATAGATTTTTTATATATTGTAATTTTGTCTGGCATAACTCTTCGATTCCCAGCCTGTTTTGTAAGCGGAAGCCCCTGGTAAAGCCCCAGCGTAAGTTTATTATTGTCGGCACTATTTTTACCTTTTATATAATATCTGGTATCTTCTTCTTCAACAGTGATATCTACATTTTTAAGTTTCTTTTTAAACTTAGCCGGTAAGCTTTCAATAGTTTTTATAATAATTTTTTCAAATTCGTCTTTTTCCATTGTTCAGTGGTATACTTATTAATTAAGCCAGAGTCTTTTTTGTACTGTATTTAACCAAAAGCCTGTTTTTATAGCCTAAATTATTATATCTTATTTTACACTTAATTTTTATAAATTTTAATTTTTTAAAAGATTTTTTGAGTAAAGAATATTTACACAGTTGAACACAATTGTCAATATTTTTAATTGCAATGAGTAAAATGGTAAAATATCATAGATATAAAAAAAAGAATGAGCAAACACAGGGCAGCAAATGATTCTGGCAAAACATAGATTACTATAGCTGTAAAAATCAAATGCAGCAGCGAGTTTTATAAAAAATAATAATTGATTTGGTCAGGAGGAATTTAAGTGTCTGTTATAAGGCAGGATTTAACAACAAGGGATTGGACGATATTTGCTACCGAGAGAGCCAAAAGGCCAAAATATGAATGCGGTGTAGTGAAAAAGGAGCGAGTCAAAGATGAATATGTAGAAAACTGCCCTTTTTGTAAAGGGAATGAGAACATGACACCGAAGGAAATTTTTAGCGTTAAAGAAGGAAATGACTGGAAAGTAAGGGTTGTGCCTAACAAGTACCCTGCTCTGGAAGAAAAGGGAGTATCCAGCGGTGCAGCAGACAGGCATATTAAAGGCATACATCTTTATATGGATGGAGTTGGAAGACATGAAGTAATAATTGAATCTCCGAAACATAATGATAGCCTGGCAACTGTAAAGCTGGAGCAGGTTGAAAAAGTAGTACTAACATACAGACAGAGATTTATAGAATTAAGCAAAAATGAAGACTATCAGCTAATAGTTATTTTTAAAAACTATGGGGTAAGGGCAGGAACATCGCTTGAGCATCCACATTCACAGATTGCTGCCACTCCTTTCGTTCCATGTTACGTCAGGAATAAATTATCGAAATCGCAGATATATTTTGATGATTTCGGCAGATGTGTATTCTGTGATACGATTCAATATGAGATAAGGGACAAGAAAAGGATTATCTGTGAAAATGAAGATTTCATTGCCTTTGCTCCATATGCCTCTACTGTTCCGTACAATGTTAAAATTTTACCCAGGAAACACGAGTCTTGCTTTGGCTCTATTTCGGAAAAAGATGCCAGAAGTCTTGCTTCTATTTTAAGAATAATTCTGCAAAAATTATATTATTTATTGGACAATCCAGAATATAATTATGTAATTGACAGTTCGCCGATTGATAAGTCTGGTGAAAGAAGCTATCACTGGCATCTTAATATATTGCCAAGGCTTACTACACGAGCAGGATTTGAGATTGGGTCCGGCATAAATATAAATACTGTCTTGCCAGAAAATTGTGCAAAACTTCTTAGAAGAATTAAAATAAGGCCATAGTCTTGGGGTCAAGTGATGAGGTTAAGGTTTGGAAAAAATTGCAATAATTTCAACAAGGTTAACAGGAATTGATGGTGTCTCAATCGAAGCAAACAAGTGGGCAAAGGCTTGCGATGCTTTAAAACTGGAGCCAGTTCTTATAGCCGGAAAATTTGAAAAAACAAGTAGAAGACAATCTCATACAATAAAAGAAATGGATTATTACCACCCAGAGATTAAAGAAATAAGGTCTCTGGCTTTCAATAATGGGAAAAATACAGGCAAAAGAGACAGGCTCAAATTAAGGGAAAATATAAATACTGCTAAAAATGTAATCAAGAGAAAACTTACACACATACTTGATAAAAATGGCATTGAATATCTTAGCATTGAGAATGCCCTGTCAATTCCGCTTAATATACCGCTTGGAATTGCTCTCAGTGAAATAATTTCAGAGAGAAAAATAAAAGCTATAACACGCCATCATGATTTTTATTGGGAAAGGGAAGAATTTTTAGAAAACTGCATTCAGGATATATTGGATGAGTACTTCCCACCAGATATTGAAAGATTGGAACATGTAGTTATAAATACTATTGCCAAAAAATCGCTGTATTTTAAAAAGGGGATAAAAGCACACTATATACCCAATGTATTTGATTTTAAGAACCTGGACAGCTGCAGCAAAAACTATGAGAATTTGAGGGGTAGCTTAAATGTAGGAGAAAGTGATTATCTATTTCTTCAGCCAACGCGAATAATTCAGAGAAAAAAAATTGAAAGAAGCATTGAGCTGGTGGGAAAATTATCAAAAAAACTTAAGGGGAAAATTTATTTATTTATAACCGGAAAGGTGGAAAAAGACGAGGTAAATTACTTTTACAAGATAAAAAAACTATCTGAAGAAAAAAAAATAAATCTGATTTTAAGCAAAGACCCTGCTGTTGGTGAAGACGATATTTTGGCAAAGGATGTGTTTAAGTTGTATAATATTTATGATGTGTACAGGTCATGTGATACGGTTACTCTTCCAAGTGATATTGAGGGTTTTGGGAATCCGGTAATAGAAGCTTGTGCTTTCAAAAAACCACTCTTTGTAAATAATTATCCTGTTTTGGCAGATATGTTGGAAAAGGGATTTAACTTTATTGTTATAAATAAAAAAGTAGATGACGACTGTGTAGAGAGGGTGCACAAGATACTTACAGATCATGGGTACAGGTCAAAGGTAGCAGAGAAAAATTATGAGATAGCAAAAAAATTTTATTCAATGGAATCTCTGGTGGAAAGATTAAGGGAGGTTTTATACAGCATGTGACAGGTGTTTGCGGGGAGGATAAATATTCATAGTATGAGAGGAGGCATATGAGTGATTTAAGAGCATGGTATCAAAACAATACTTTTTACTACAAGCAATTTGGTATACAAGAATTAATTAAAATAAAAAAGAAAAAAAATACAAAGATAAGTTTATGCTTTCCAACTTTGAATGAAGAGCAAACCATTGGAAAAATATTAAAAGTTGTAGGAAGAGAATTGTATGGTCCGGGACTTGTAGATGAAGTAGTAGTTATTGATTCCAGCTCTTCTGATAATACTGTGAAAATAGTTAAATCTATGGGATTTAAGGTTTATCAGCATAAAAATATATTACCAAAGCACGGATCATACAGAGGAAAGGGAGAAGCACTCTGGAAAAGTTTATTTATTTTAAATGGAGATATTATTGCCTGGTGTGATTCGGATATAAAGGATTTTCATTCAGGATTTATTTACGGAATTTTAGCTCCCCTTCTCATAGAAGAAGATATATTTTTCGTAAAAGCATTTTACAAAAGGCCTCTTAAAATTGGCGGCTCTTATATGAAAGATGAGGGAGGAAGGGTAACGAATATATTGGTTAGACCAATATTGAATATGTTTTATCCAGAGTTGAGCACGCTGCACCAGCCTCTTTCAGGTGCATATGCTGGAAGAAGAGAAGTGTTTGAGCAAATTCCATTTTTTACAGGGTATGGTGTTGAAATAGGAATGTTGATTGAAATATATGAAAGATTTGGGATTGATAAGATAGCACAGGTTAATACGAAGAGAAGGGTCCATAGGAATCAGTCGCTTTCAGATTTGTCTAATATGTCATTTAGCATATTACAGGCTATACTTAAAAAATTGGAATATTATAACAAACTTTGCCTTAATACTGAGTTAAATAATATATATAATAAGGTAGAAAATAGAGGGATGGAGTACATTATAACTCCAACAAAGCTGGAAGAATATGAAAGGCCTCCTGCATTTGAGGTAGAGGAGTATATGCGGAGGAAAAAGAAAACATTGGTTTTAAAAGATAGAAAGTAGGAGATTGATGCAATACAAGCTGTTTAAGGATTACAGGGATGATATAAAGAAACAACTGGAGGATTTAAAGGTAATATACACAGATTTAGATGGAACTTTGCTAAATCATGAAGGGTGTCTGCTCAGGGATGAAAATGGTGAATATTATTTGGAAGCTGTTAAGCAATTAGAAAAAATAGTTAAAAAGAATGTAGACACTGTTTTAGTCTCCGGGAGGAATAAAACACAGCTCAGGTTTAACGCGCAGATTATTGGTGCTAAAAATTATATAGCAGAGCTGGGATGTGAGTTAATCCATGGTTTAGGTGAGAGAGTCTATGCTACGTTTGACAAGAGAAAAGTCAGCTATGACATAACATATGGGGGCAAAGATTTATTAGATATAATAAAAATGCTTAAAGAAAAATTTCCAGGTAAAATAGACAGCAATATAAAGTGGAGTAAATACAGATCCAGTACTGCGTTATTTTTTGGAGATATAGACCTAAAGTTAGCTAACATATTATTGAAAGAGAGGAAATACAGGGGATTGCATCTGGTAGATAATGGGTTTTCGTCATTAGTTAGATTAAATTTAGATGTTGATAAATTGCACATTTATAATTTGATACCATCTGGTGTAAGCAAGTCCAGCGGAGTAAAATTGGATAAAAAACTTAGAAAGTTTAATACTGAAAATTGTATTGCTTTAGGAGATTCAGCAGAAGATTTAAAAATGGCTGGCGAGGTTTTGTTCTTTTTTCTTATGCGAAATGGTTTGAAGCATAAAGAAAAAATTCTCAGCGAGCTGCATAATTATGACAATGTATATGTCACTGAAGGCAATATGAATAAAGGCTGGGCAGAGGTTATAAAGCATCTAATTAATTAAATATTGTTTTTTACTTAAAAATGTTACTTTTTGGAGACAATATTCCGGTAACGGATAAAAAGATAACAGTGTCTTATCTATCTTAAAAATTTTTAGCAGCTGGGGGAAAGATGGCAGAATACAATGAAGAGCTATTGGAAAAGCATGTAATAGAGCTAATAAACAGGATTAAAAGAGTTGATATAGTAGTAGGAATACCAAGCTTTAACAATGCTGGTACTATTTTTAATGTAATTAGAAATTTTAACAAGGGATTAAAAAAATATTACCCTGATTTTAAGTGTCTTATCGTTGATTCTGACGGCGGCTCTAAAGATAAGACAGCTGAGCTGGCTAAAGAGTGCTGGACTCCCGAAGGCATGGAGAAAGTAGTTACTTGCTATAAGGGGTCTCCGGGCAAGGGAAGTGCCTTCAGGACTATTTTTGAAATAGCAAGAAGATTGAATGCTAAAGTTTGCGTGGTCTCTGATGCTGACACAAGAAGCATCACACCACAGTGGACGCGTGCTCTTGTTGACCCTGTGCTTTACCGGGGCTATGGCTATGTAACTCCTTACTACAGTAGAGACAAACATGATGGCACTATAACCAATGCACTTGTTTACCCGACAACCAGAGCTTTGTATGGACTAAAAATTCGCCAACCTATCGGCGGAGATTTTGCATTTTCAAATGGTTTCCTTCAGATTATTACACGTAAGGAATACTGGGAGAGGTATTCATATATTTCTAAATTTGGAGTGGATATCTGGATGACCACAACAGCAATAAATGATGGATTCAGGGTGTGCCAAACTGTTTTGGGGGCAAAAGTCCATGATACAAAAGATCCTGGCAAGGATTTGTCTTCAATGTTTATACAGGTAGTAGGTACAATGTTTGGCCTCATGAGAAAATATGAGTATAGGTGGAGAAATGTAAAGAGAAGCATACAGGGGACAACAACAGGCGAGTTTAAGTTTTTTGAAGTTGAAAAAGTAAGTGTTAATTTTGATGAATTGATGAAGAAATTTTATGAAGGATATGAAAAATATAAAAATGTGTGGAGAACTATATTTGACAGGAAAACCTGTCTGGAACTTGATGAAAAAGTTTTAATGTCTTTGCCAAAAGAAAAATTAGTTATTTCCATTGACCTCTGGGCAAAGATTGTATATGAATTTGCCTGTGCTTATAATTTTGTTAAAACAGATGAGAGAGAGCTCGTTTTAGAATCAATGCTCCCACTGTACTTTGTTAGAACTGCTTCATTCATCAGAGAGGCTGAACTATTTAGCGATGAGATAGCAGATGCGGTTGTAGAAGGTAATGCCGGAGTTTTTGAAAGGTTGAAGGGATATTTAATAAATAGGTGGGATTATTATAAAAATAGAGGTGTAGAAATAAGTATTAAAAATAAAATTTTATGAGTTAATTCCTTAATAATACCTGCAAATTGAATAAAACCAGCAAAAATAGAGTCTGTCAGTTGTGTCTTCTGGATTATCTAATTTGAAATTTTAGCCATAATATTTTTCGTGCTTTAATTAATTATTCTGTTATAATGGCATGTTGATGCAAGGTTGGATATCATCATATATACGAATTGATATCTGTCTTTAAAGTTTTATGGATCTTGGACGGGAAGTTTTTATCTTCGTTTATTATCACCTTAAACCATCAGATTATTAAATATTATTTGTATTGGAACAATAAAAATGAATCACTTTGAAGAATTTGGAATAAAAAAAGAATTAATTAAGGCAATTACTGAATTGGGCTTTGAAAAGCTTACCCCTATACAGGAACAGTCAATTTCTGTTTTAAAAGAAGGCCGCCAAAATTTTATCGGTATGGCCCAGACAGGTACCGGGAAAACTGCCGCTTTCGGACTGCCGCTTATTAGCCTTGTAGATACGGACTCAAGAACAATACAGGGGCTTATACTGGCTCCCACGAGAGAACTTTGTGTACAGATTGCAAAAGATCTTGAGAATTACTGCAAATATCTTAATGAAGTAAAAATAGTAGCTGTTTATGGAGGAGTGAGTATTAGAGACCAGATAAGCAGTATAAAGAAAGGCGCACACATAGTGGTTGCAACACCTGGCCGCCTTACGGATCTTATAAGAAGGAAAAAGATAAACATTTCTACTATTAAATATGCAGTTCTTGACGAAGCTGATGAGATGTTAAACATGGGTTTTCAGGAGGATCTCGATGCAATACTTGGGCTCACCCCTGCTGATAAGCGCACCTGGCTGTTTGCAGCTACCATGCCTGAGGGAATACGCGCAATAACATCAAGATATTTAAGCGATCCCTTTGAGGTCACCATCGGAATAAAAAATTCTGCGGCAGAAAATAGCAGCCATATTTATTATGTGGTACACGAAAGGGACCGTTACAAGGCATTAAAGAGAATTGTGGACGCAAATCCTAATATTTTTGCAATAGTGTTTTGCAGAACAAGGGCAGAGACCCAAAAAATATCTGAAAAGCTTATAAAGGACGGTTATAATGCCGATTCTCTACATGGCGACCTGAGCCAGACTCTGCGTGACAAGGTTATGAAACATTACAGAGATAGATCCCTGCAGCTGCTGGTCGCAACAGATGTGGCCGCTAGAGGCATAGATGTAAATGATGTAAGCCATGTAATAAATTACAGACTTCCTGATGAGACAGAGCTTTATACACACAGAAGCGGAAGAACCGCAAGAGCGGGAAAATCAGGAATAACGATATCGATTGCCAATACAAAGGACATGGGGAAAATAAGGCATATAGAAAAACAGATAAATAGAAAACTTGTTTATACAAAAGTACCGGGCGGTGTAGAAGTATGTGAGGCTCAGCTTATGTCATTTATAAAAAAGATACAAAAAGTAGAGATAAACAGAAAAGAAATCTCTAAATATCTGCCTGTAATATATGATGAGGTTAAAGATATTGATAAGGATGAGCTTATAAAACGAATTATTTCCCTTGAGTTTAGCAGGTTCATAGAATATTACAGGGAAGAAGAAGACTTGAATATAGATTTTTCAAAAAAGGATCATGTAAGGACCAAAGGTTCAGCCAAAAAAGGCAATAGCATGTTTATAAACCTTGGTGCTATGGATGGTTTCAATACGGGCAGTATGCAGGATTATCTGATAAAGATGACGGGGCTGCCTGCAAAAACATTTAAAAGGATAAATGTTAAAAGGACTTTTTCATTTATCGACATAAAGGCTCCCCATATGCCGGATGTCATTGATTCATTTGAGAATGAAATCTATAAAGGAAGAAAAATAAGAACAGATGCTTCAGGCAGCGGCAATAAATCCAGGAAGTCAAGTCCGTCTTCCAGAGGCAAAAAGGGATTTTATAAAAAGCCTTCAAGGAAAAAATTTAAAAACAGGAGAGCCAGCTGAAGTGCCGCACCATAGAAGGTGAGAGCCCCAGGAATTTCAGCAAGTCCCGGGCCTCAAAGTGATATAGGGCTAAAAATACAAAAGAGTTAACTCTGGTAGCGCATAGGGGACTTGAACCCCTGTTTTAGCCTTGAGAGGGCTATGTCCTGGACCACTAGACGAATGCGCCACAACTCAGAATACTATCTGTTTTGTCTGTATTTGTAAATATCATTTTGAGTAATTCGGCTCTGGAAAGTAATTTTTTAATTTTGCCACAAAATAGTCTTACTCAAGCATAGCATAATTTTAATTATCTTATAGAAAACATTTTTTTTAATGATATAATTACTGAAGCTTATTTATATTAGTTATGTCTTTTTTATTAATATTTTTAAGTATCTTTTTTAATTGTAAAAAAACAGAGATATAAGGGGGGTTAAAATGCCGTTAGTTCCTATGAAACAAATACTGGACGAAGCCATAAGAGCAGATTACGGAGTTGGAGCATTTAATGTAAATAATATGGAGCAGATCCAGGGTATTATGAAAGCAGCTAAGGAAACTGCTTCTCCGGTAATACTTCAAGCAAGCAGAGGGGCATTGAAATATACTAATATGGTGTATATAAAATATTTAGCTGCTGCTGCCTGTGAAGATAATCCGGATATTCCAATTACGCTGCATCTCGATCATGGCAATAGTTTTGAGACCTGCAAAACGGCAATAGAGCTTGGTTTCACTTCAGTTATGATGGATGGTTCTCTCAAAGAAGACGCTAAAACTCCTACAACTTTTGATGAAAATGTGGAAGTTACGAAAAAGGTAGTAGAATATGCTCATACCTTTGGTGTAACTGTAGAAGGAGAGCTTGGTACGCTTGGCGGGATAGAAGATGGAGTTGGTTCAGGTAAAGTAAGACTAACTGACCCGGATGAAGCAGTTAAGTTTGTGGAGATAACAGGTGTAGACGCGCTGGCTCTTGCTATCGGCACAAGCCATGGAGCTTATAAATTTAAGGCTGAGCCGAAGCTGGCAATTGATATAGTGAGCGAGGTATCAGAAAGACTTAAAAATTTCCCTCTTGTCATGCATGGGTCCTCTTCTGTTCCGAAGGAGCTTATTGACATAATAAACAAGTATGGCGGGAATATGCAAAAGACAATGGGGGTTCCTATTGAAAGCATACAGCAGGCAATAAAAAGGGGAATAAGGAAAATAAATGTTGACACGGATGGCAGGCTTGCAATGACTGGCGCCATAAGAAAATGTCTTTCTGAAAAGCTTGATGTATTTGATCCGAGGGAATATTTTGGAAAAGCAAGAGAAGCTGTTTATGAAATGGTCAAGGGGAAGATGGTAGCC
>JAUVXY010000016.1 GCA_030603375.1 Actinomycetes bacterium
TTTCTGTGTTCCAGCAAACGGCAGCTCTAATCCCACTGACCTTGTTTGCTGCAAGGCTCATACCTATTCCGGTTCCGCAGACGAGTATTGCCATATCAGCTTTCTTGCATGCAACTAATTGTGCACCTTTTTCTCCATAATCGGGATAGTCAACGCTTTCTGTACTGTTTGTCCCGACATCTATTACAGTATGTCCAATGGAGCCGGCTAACTCAATTATTTTGGATTTATAATTATATCCCGCATGATCCGATCCTACAGATATTTTCAAACTTGCCTTCCTTTGAAGATGTAATAATTATTCTATTTTTATATCCTCAGTATTATATTCTAATTAAAAAGATAGTCAAAGATAATAGCTATATTTTTTTAGAAATGACTGTGTCAATATTCAGCGATTATGCTACCTTTTGTATTTAAAATTTCCTGTATCTTGCTGCGCTTTATTTTACCTTCCCTGACAATAACAGGATTTATGCCTGAAGCATCAATAATTGTGGACACAGTTCCCGGCAGCATGTTCCGGCAGCTAACTATTAAATCAGCATTTGTTCTAATCTTAACGGGTACGGCATTAATTGTTGCCGGATCTGTGCCACGGCCTGAAATATTGGCGCTTGTTGAAATAATCGGGCCGCTTATGTCTATAACCTGCCTTATAAATTTTAGCCCCGCCCTCCTTATGGCAATTTTTTTGCTCCTGCTTGTGATAAATGAATTTAAAGATTTATTTTTTTCAAAAATTATCGTAAGGGGGGACTGATTTTCTGTATCCCAGCAACAGTCGATCAGGGTTTTTGCTGGCTGGCTTATATTTCCTACAAGGCTATTTAAAGTTGAGAGTTTTGAAATCAAAATAATAAAAGGGAGGCTTGTGTCCCTTTTCTTAATTTCACGTACTTTTTGGAGAGCTTTCCTGTTATTGTATGCGCAGCTTATCCCATAGATTGTTGCTGTTGGCAGGATAACTATCTTTCCGTTTGTTATAGCTGAAGCTATAGCTTCTATAGTTTTTAAATTGACTTTATCCGGGTTGTTAATTTTTATTGTTTTCATAAAAAAATAAAGATAATTCTTTGAAAAATTTCGGTATTTTGTTTTGCACAGATAATTTTATTATAACTAAATTTTAGCTATTCATTAGTTAAATTGCAAAGAGCGTGTTTAAAAGGACTATTGCAGGCACAGGCAGAAATATTTTTTGCTTAAGAATAAAATTATTGATAATATTAAACCATCTTTACTTACAGTTTTGGGAAAAGTTGGAAGATTGTAAAGTAACTGCTTTCTTTACAACTAAGATCCAAAAAATTCTAAAAAGGATAATATGACGACAACAAAAATAAATTTTAATGGTTATGAAGAATAAACGCCCGACCTGGGATGAATATTTTGCAGCTATAGCAAGGCAAGTTTCTACCCGTGCAACCTGTCTGAGGAGAAAAGTTGGGGCGGTAATCGTAAAGGATAAAAGAATACTTGCCACAGGCTATAATGGCGCTCCTATGGGGGTAAAGAGCTGTCTGGAAAGGGGAAACTGTCTTAGAGAAGAACTTGGTGTTCCATCCGGGGAGAGGCAGGAGATTTGCCGGGGAATGCATGCAGAACAGAATGCTATAGTTCAAGCTGCCTACCACGGAGTCCGGATAAAAGGCAGTGTTATCTATGTTACAAACCAGCCGTGTATTCTTTGCGCAAAAATGATTATAAATAGTGGGATTAGAAAAGTATATTACCTGGAAGAATATCCCGACCCTCTGGCTATAGAGATGCTTAACGAAGGAAAGATAGAGTTAATCAAACTAAATTTTTAAAAGAATCCTTAGTGGCCTCTTATAATATCTTTGATTTTCATCAGCCTTACAATACTTGAACGCTCTGTTTCATCAAGTTTCATTGTGATATATTTTATGGATTCTGTCAGGTTTGGGATAAGCTTGTATTCAAGGGAATTAACTCTTCTTCTTGTCTCTTCAATTTCATCAGCCATTAACTGAACGGATTTTTCCTTTTCAGCAAGATTAAAAAGGGATTCAATAAATTTGTTAAATTTAATCAGGGCAGCGTCCATTCCACTGGAAGTATTAAGATATCCGTAAGGAATGATATTTCCTTCCACCTCTTTTTCAAACAGGGGAACGCGCACACTCATAAGATTTTTCTTCTTTACTGAAACAGAAATTTTTTTTGTTGGCAGCAGCAGCGCTTCTTCGGCCTGAGACGGCCCCATTTTAGCACTGGCAAGAATGAATTCAAAAAGTATTGATTGAAATTTTCTTTCAATGGAAAGTCTTAAGTTTTTTACCTCGTCAATAATTGCCAGAAGCTGACTCATCAATTCATCCTGTTTGTCTTTTAAAAGTTTGTGCCCTCTCTGTGCAAGCTTTAGCCTCCGTTTTAACCGGAGTAGCTCCATCCTTGTTGCGCTAATATTTTCTATCATTTAACAGCTGCGTCCTCTTTCTTTTTTTTGTATTGCTCCATATATTTGTCAAGATATTCGTCCCTGATTCTCTTTAGTTCTTCTCTTGGGAACACTGATATCAATTTCCACCCAAGGTCCAGAGTTTCACCAATGGCTCTATTTTCATATTCATCCTGAGATATATATTCCTTTTCAAAATTTTCAGCAAATTTAAAATAAATTTTATCCATATCTGACAGCGCAGCTTCGCCGAGAATAACTGCAAGCTCCTGTACTTCTTTCCCCTTCGCATATGCAGCATAAAGCTGGTTAAACATATCGGCATGATCCTCTCTTGTTTTTCCTTTTCCAATACCTTTATCCTTAAGCCTTGAAAGCGAGGGAAGAGCATCCACCGGAGGGGATATTCTCTTTTTGTAAAGAGATCTTGAAAGCATTATCTGCCCTTCTGTTATATATCCAGTAAGATCAGGAATTGGGTGGGTCTTATCATCCTCAGGCATTGTAAGTATTGGTATAAGTGTAATTGAACCTTTTTTCCCTTTTATCTTTCCGGCTCTTTCGTATATCGTAGAAAGATCTGTATATAAATAACCGGGATAGCCTCTTCTTCCCGGAACTTCCTTTCGTGCAGCAGAAATTTCTTTTAATGCCTCGCAATAGTTGGTCATATCTGTAAGAATTACAAGAACATGCATGTCTTTTTCAAACGCAAGGTATTCTGCACAGGTCAGCCCAACCCTTGGAGTAGCAATTCTTTCAATTGCAGGATCATCTGCAAGATTTAATATAAGTACCGATCTGCTTAATGCCCCTGTTTTTTTCAAATCATTTATAAAATACTGCGATTCGTCAAATGTTATGCCCATTGCAATAAACACAACTGCAAATGCTTCCTTCTCTCCCAAAACTGTTGACTGTCTTGCAATCTGCGCTGCCAATTTATTGTGGGGAAGCCCTGACCCTGAAAATATTGGTAATTTCTGGCCGCGGACCAATGTATTTAAACCGTCTATTACCGATATTCCTGTTTGAATAAATTCATCAGGATAATCTCTCGCAAATGGATTTATTGGAGCGCCGTTTATGTCAATTCCCTTTTCAGGAATTATTCTATCGTTTTCTGTTTTTGGTTTTCCAAGTCCCGTAAAAACTTTTCCTAATATATCAGGTGAAAGGTACATATGAATTCCCTTGCCAAGAAACCTGACTTTCGTATTTTCAGCATCAATTCCGGTTGTTCCCTCAAAAACCTGAACGAGGGCTTTGTCTTTATGAACTTCAAGCACTCTCCCATTTCGCCTGCTGCCGTTGGTGAGCATAATCTCAACAAGTTCCTCATACTTAACACCCTCGACACCTTCTACAAGCATCAGGGGCCCTGTAATATTTGCAATACCCTTGTATTCTTTTAACATCATTTACTCCTCTATTAATGATGAGATTTCTTTATTGATGTCTTCCCTGATTTCATCAATTTTATCTATCTCTGTATTCTTAATGTATCTCATTCTTGCTATCTTATTTTTTACTTTCATGGTTTCAATCAAATTAATATCTGCTCCCAGCTGGATGTACTCTTTAGCCTGATTATAGAAATAATTAATTACACTTAGTATCTTGTACTGTTTTTCAATCGGTGAGTAAGTATCTATCTCATGGAATGCATTTTGATGGAGAAAATCTTCCCTTATCATTCTTGCAACAAGAAGCACCAGCCTGTCAGAGCCTGACAGGGCATCAATACCAACAAGGCGGGCTATTTCTTCAAGCTCCGATTCTTCCTGAAGCAATCTCATGGCTTCTGCCTGAAGGTCAAAATAATTATCTGCAATATTTTTTTTCACATATTTTTTTATATTTTCATTGTAAAGAGAATATGAATTTAGCCATGATATCGCCGGGAAATGCCTGCTGTATGCCAGATTTGCCTCAAGAGACCAAAACACTTTTACAACTCTGAGCGTTGCTTGTACAACAGGATCTGAGAGGTCTCCGCCCGGAGGTGAAACTGCGCCAATGACGGAGAGTGCACCAAACCTGTCTTTTTTTTGTGACAGGCATCTGACTCTGCCGGATCTCTCATAAAATGATGCTATTTTTGAACCCAGGTATGCAGGATACCCCTCCTCGCCCGGCATTTCTTCAAGTCTGCCGGAAATTTCTCTCATTGCTTCGGCCCATCTTGAAGTTGAGTCTGCCATTAGTGCTACAGAGTATCCCATGTCCCTGAAGTACTCTGCTATTGTTATTCCTGTGTAAACCGATGCCTCTCTGGCTGCAACCGGCATATTTGATGTATTTGCAATTAGGACTGTCCTTTTCATCAGGGGCTTGCCTGATTTTGGGTCAATAAGCTTTGGAAATTCAAGAAGTACATCTGTCATTTCATTCCCTCTTTCACCGCATCCTATATAGACAACAATCTCAGCGTTTGCCCATTTTGCTAACTGATGCTGTATAACTGTTTTGCCTGAACCAAATGGACCCGGAACGCAAGCTGTTCCGCCATTTGCAATTGGGAAGAACATATCGATAACTCTTTGTCCCGTGATAAGCGGCTCATTGGGAATAATTTTTTCAAGAAATGGTCTTGGCTTTCTTACGGGCCATTTCTGCATCATTGTGATATCGGTATCGCCATTTTTAGTTTTTATTACGGCAATAGTTTCTTCTAAAGTAAAGTTTCCATCTTCTATTGTCTGTATCTCGCCGCTTAATCCGGGAGGTACCATTATGTAGTGTTTTATGATGCTTGTTTCAGCAACAGCTCCGAGGTAATCACCACTTTCCACTAAATCACCTTTTTTGGCAATTGGTTCAAATTTCCATTCTTTCTCTCTATCAAGCGCTGGCACATGTATGCCCCTTGTGATAAAGTTTCCTGTTTTACTATATATTATATCAAGAGGTCTTTGGGTTCCATCATAAATGGATTCAATGAGCCCGGGGCCCAGCTCAACAGTAAGAGGTTCATTTGTTATATATACTGGTTCTCCAACTCCTACGCCCGCAGTCTCTTCGTAAACCTGTATGGAAGCAATGCTGCCGCTTAATTCAATAATTTCACCCATGAGCCTTTTTTCAGACACGTAAACGACATCAAACATTTTTGACCCTGCCATATTCTCAGCTGCTACAAGCGGGCCCGCCACTTTAATGATTTTACCGATTTTTTCCATATATTTTCTCCTATTATTGCTCAGTTATAACATCTACGCCAACAGCTTTTATTATCGCACTCCTGAGCCTCTGTATCGCATAATCATTCCTTTTGCCCAGACCGGGGATAACTACTATCGAAGGCAGAAATTTATCTGAATATTCTTTAATAATAAAATCAAGTTTAGCTGCAATCGTCTCTGTTACAAAAATAATGCCATATCCTTCTGCTGCAAGATGTTTTATCTTTACTGCTGCTTCATCTACTTCGCTAACTGGAAAAACATCAACTCCAATTGCCTTGAATATAAGCATAATATCATTTTCGCCAATTGCTGCGATTTTTGTCTTCATCTAATAATAAAACCTCATGTCTTATTTTACTTCTGTCAATATCATACAGGATGCCTGTAAATACAATACTCAAGTTTTTTAACTCTATCCTTTTTTTAATGAAAAAATCAACAATTTTTTCAAGATTTGATACAGTATATTTTACTGGATCAAAAAAATAAATGTAAAACAATTCCTCACTTTTTTCAAAGGAGCAAACGCCATCTTCAGCCTCATGCGGAAGTCCGGCCTCTTGTTTTATCAGCGGAGCATATCTTGTTTTGCTTATCTGTTGTATAAAATGTTCAAAGTTCTCATTCTCAAAATTTTTTAAAAAATTTATGTTGAAAAACCCATTTTTATGCAGAAACAGATCAAAATTAATTTTTTCTCCGGAAAACTTGTTTCTGTAGATGTTTTTTATATTAAATATATCTATTATGTGCCTTAAAAAGTCTTTTATCATACTATTTTTTATGGCAGAAGTTAAGCTGTACAATTTTTCCAAAAAAAATAATTCAAGTTTCAATTCTGCGGTTCTATGGTTTTTTTCTGTGCTGCTGAGCATAGCTGCATACTGCAAAATACTGCTGGCGTACAAATCAATATTTTCATGGCTCCCAGGCTCCATGGCCCTTTTTAATTGATTGTAGGAGTAAGAGACAGGTACAAAAAGTTTTTCCATGTCTCTGTCCAGGAACGCAGATTTCATCATAAGCTTTACATTGTGCAGGTCTTCCTTAAGTGTTAGCAAATTAATAATAATCTGGTGTTCTGCTTTTAATCTATCCCTTAGAAAGCTAACCATGCTTTTTAGTTCAGAGATTATAACATTTTCAAAATTATCATTTGCACCAGCATCAGTAAGGTATTTTAAGTAGTAGGTTTCATGCAGCATCCTAAGAAAATCATTTGCACTCTTTACACCTATCATCCTTTTAATCTTCTGTTCTTCTATAAATTCTTTTTCTCTTGCTTTTAGCTCTGCGCATGCAAAAAGATAGAAGCTGTCATCGTTAATTGTATAATCTGTTAGTGTCAACTAACCTCCCTGTCAAAAAGAAAGAAAGCTATTTCCATTTTAATATCATCAATTTCAGCTTCAACTAATGTCTCGGGAGAGATGTGGTATTGTACATTTTTGTTAAATATCTTGAGCCCTGTTTCGAACTCATCACTGTTGTTTGATTTTTTTAAGTGCACTTTCTCTAAGATGGATTGCATTGTTTTGTCGTCAATGCGTTTTTCATTTCTGCCGATCAGGTACGTTCCTTCCATAATGCCTGAACCGACTAAACTCTTTTTTATAAATTTTATATAATCTTCTCTTCCCATCTCTGCAAGCTTATTTTTTGCCTTTTCAATAATCCTGTCAACGATTTCAAGCTTATAAAGAAGTATTTTTTGCCTGAATTCTGTTTTTGCTTTTAAAATTTCCAGATTGTAAACCTCTCTGTATTTTTCACTGGCTTTTTGCTTCCCTTCGTCAAGAAGTTTTTTCCTTCTGTTTTCTGTTTCTTTCAGCACTGCCAGAGCTCTTTCCCTGCCGCTATTTAAATTTTTTTCCCTTTCCAGAGCTGCGTCATCTAAAATCTTTTTTGAGACATTGTCTATGTCTGCTGTCATGTTTTCACCCATTAAAATTGTATGGAATTAATAAGAAAGAATGTAATAAGAAGTCCGAGCACTGCATAGGTTTCAACCATTGCAGCAAATATAACTCCCTTCATAACCTGAGTTGCCTGTTTTGCAACAAGGCCCACACCTGCTGCGCAAACTTTTCCCTGATGTATCCCTGATGCCAGGCCCGTAAGCGCAATTGGCAGCGCTGCAAAAAATAATTGCAGTCCCTGATCAAGACTTACCACTTGACTAATTTTTCCAATAATTAAAAAAGCGGCAACAAATCCATAAAACCCCTGTGTTCCCGGAAGTACAACAAGCAGAAACAGGCTGCCGAATTTTGATGGGTCCTCAGACAGCACGCCTGCTGCGGCTCTTCCGGAGTAGCCAATACCTACAATAGAGCCAATGCTTGCGAGAGCAACTGCTATGCCTGCGCCAAATATTGCTGTTGCTGCAGCGAGTGATACGTTATCCATTTTTCCTCCTGTTGTTAATCAACTATTGTTATATATTTATAATTATCTTTAAGCAGTTTAAATGGCCTTCCGCCACCAACATAAAATTTTTGAAAAAATTCCACATACTGAAGCCTTAATGTGTGAACGAATCCGCCAAGTATATTAATTGCTATGTTCATTATATGGCCAAATACAAGAATTAAAATCATAATTATAAAGCCGACTGCCGGGAATGAAAGTGCCTGAAATGCTATCTTGTTTACAGCAACGCCGATACCAGCTGTTACCAGCCCCAGCGCCATTAGCCTGATGTATGAAAGAAAATCACCAAGATATGATGTTAATCCGTTAACTACTGTAAGGTTTAAAAGTCCCATAAACAGCCTGAACCCCCAGCTTTTTTCATTTCTTGCAGAGAATAAAATTATAACCAGAGCCGAAGGAAGAATTACCCAGATAAGGTATTTTGATAAGTATGCCGGGAATATGGGGGCATCCGCAAGCTGCATGCTGACTGCGATACTTGACGAGAGCACGATCGCAAGAAGGGAAAGAATAATTAAAATCCATGGGAAAGTGTCAAGAAATGCACCCCCATAATCTTTACGTCTCAGCGAGTCAAAGAACCTGATAAACATGCCGAAGATAATCTGGACAGCTCCAACAAACAGTGCAAGCCTGAAGAAGTTCATGGAACCTTTGCTTGTGTTTATGGGGTCGCCCAAAATAGCAAGTTTTAAGAAAAATTTATCAATACCAATGTAAGCAGGCAGATCGCCAAACCATCCGTTAAATAATGCACCGGAAATTATAGTAAAAATTGCCCCATAAAATATCAGCATCATGAAATTTTTGGCCCCTTTCATCCTGAAAGCAAGAATCAGGGCCAACACTGCAAGGATAATTCCATAACCTGCATCAGTAAGGCAAAGACCAAAAAAAACTGCAAAAAATATTGAAACAAGCGGGGTAGGATCAATCTCAAAATATTTTGGGACCCCGTAAAGGTCAATAATTATTTCAAAAGGCTTAAACAATGACTTGTTTTCCAGCATAGTTGGGATTTCTTCGCCTTTGCCAGGCTCCACTTCTGTAACTTTTGTAAATTTATGTTTTCTGATAATTGAAAAAACTTTATCCATATCAGTTTCCTTAACCCAGGCAGTATAGAAGGATACAGATTCTGTTGAAAACCCTGATTCTATGGCACTGTTTATCTCAAAATTATTTTCCATGTAATTAAGGTAAACTATCAGATTTTTATTATGATCTTTAGATATTCTTTTTATCTCAGCCAATATGGCATTTTTTCTCTTTTCGTGATAGGCGAGCTGCTTTTTTGCAGCGGCAATATTTTCTGCAACAGTTCCGCTGCAGCCTGCTGTCTCAGCTTCTTCAAAGGATAGCTTGCCCAAACATTCTTCTGCATCTTTTTTATTTATGTTGTGATAAGCTGCTATAATGCAGACAGAGTTTTTGCTTTGGGATATTTTCTCAACCGGGATATTTTTTTTGTTTAACTCTTCTGCGAGGCCGCTAAATTCTTTTTGCCTGCATTTGATTTTTCCTAATTTAATTGTATATAGATCTGTTGTTTTAATATCTTCAAGTTTACACTTGCAGGAGGTCCACTCAGACAGGTTGGCCAGCCGCGATTTAGTATCGTTGATCTTTGAGGATGCAATGCTGATTTCTTCTTTTGCTTCCAGGACTTCATTTATTATCTGCTCAAAATCATATTTTTCTAAAATTTCTTCGTACTCTCTCCTTTTAAGAACATATTTCCCAGCTTTTGAGCCAATTTGTTTTTTTTCTTTAAAGCTATCAAGAATATCAATGGCTTTGCTCAAATCTGTTGCGTGTCCTGAAGGTGCGCTTACCTGCATAAAAGCTGCATCTATTTTTTCTTTGTAGGGCTTAATTTCCGCTACCGCTGCTTTTTGCAGCTTTTTCAGGACATTTTCTTCATCAGATTTGTGGGTAATGATGAGTAATTTTTTTAATTTTGCTACTGCCATTAATTAGAAATCCTCTGGATAATTTTATTTGCTGCTTCTTCTTCCTTGTACGAAGCAACTTTTTTTATGTTATCTAAATCTTTATCAAAATTTTCTTTAAGTACTTCAATTTCTTTTTTTGCATCAGCTTTTGCTTTAGTTTCGTATCTGCCGATCATATCGCTAATTTCTTTTTTTGTTTCTTCTAAGATTTCCTTGCTTTTAGAATAAGCTTTTTCAACAATTTCCGCAGATTCTTTCCTGGAAAGGTTAATTATCTCTTTTGCCTTTTCTTCAGATTCTTTAATTTTTTCAATAATGTTGTCAACCATAATTTTACCTGCAAGCTGTAATGATATTATAAAATAGTTTTGAAAGATTATTATACCAATAGGTTTAACCGTGTCAATAATGCGAATTGCCTTAAAATGAGATATATCTACCGTAAATCACTTTTTTGCGATATGCAAATAAGTTTGACAGTTAATACTCTTATGATAAAATTTTATAGTTTCACAAGTGTTTAGCTTTTATGTTTGGCTGAAGATAATATATAATGTATGCAAAAAGCCAAATCTATGCTATTTGAAGTATATGGAAAAATTTATAATAAATGGCGGGAAAACTTTATCAGGCAGTGTAAGGGTAAGCGGAGCAAAAAACTCTGCGCTGAAACTAATTGCTGCGTCTATAATGGCTGACAGCAGGATCACATTAAAAAATGTTCCTAAAATTGAAGATGTGGCCACAATGGTTGAGGTTATAAAAACTCTTGGTGTAAAAGTTGATGTTGATAATAAAAAGAGCATTCTGGAAATAGATCCGCGCAATATAAAAGGCTGCGAAGCTCCTTATGAGCTGGTAAGGAAGATGAGGGCATCGGTACTGGTGGCAGGGCCGCTGTTAAGTAAATTTGGCAGCGTAAAATTAGCAATTCCGGGCGGCTGTAATATTGGCTCAAGGGGAATTGACCTTCATCTTAAGGGATTTGAAGCTATGGGTGCAGAAAATGTTGTAGAGCATGGGTATATTTACTGCAGGGTGAAGGGTGGCAAAACGGGCAGCAGGTTAATTGGAAGTGATATAAATTTAGATTTTCCCTCAAGAGGAGCTACTGAAAATATAATGATGGCCGCAGTCCTGGCAAAAGGCAAAACTGTTATTAACAATGCTGCGCAGGAGCCGGAAATTGTGGACCTGGCAAATTTTTTAATCTCTATGGGCGCAGAGATCCAGGGCGGAGGAACAAATTGCATAACCATAAATGGTGTAAAAAAGCTTCACGGTACCAGTTACAGTGTTACACCTGACAGTATAGAGGCAGGAACTTTTATTACAGCAGCAAGTTTGTGCGGCGGGACAGTAGAGATAGAAGATGCAATATGGAAAAACCTTGAAATGTTTTGTCTCAAGCTGAAAGAAGCAGGTGTTGATATAGATACTATTGGCGAAAATAAAATAGTCGTGAGCAATTCAGGAAATAAGCTAAATCCTGTATGCATAAGCACTCTTCCTTATCCGGGGTTTCCTACTGATCTGCAACCTATAGCGGTAGTGCTGCTATCTGTAGTTCCGGGAATATCTGTGGTTACGGAAAATGTTTTTGAGAACAGGTTTATGTATGTAGATGAATTAAATAGAATGGGGGCAAACATAAAAATTGATGGCCACCATGCGGTAATAAACGGAACAGAAAAATTATCAGGTGCGCCGGTCAGAGCCTTTGATCTTCGCGCAGGAGCTGCCATGATACTGGCTGGGCTTGCAGCGGAGGGAGTTACGGAGGTAAGCGATATCTACCATGTAAAGCGGGGATATGAAAATTTTGAGGAAAAATTAACAAGTATTGGCGCTGACATAAAAATAGCTAATTAAAACCAGGATCTGCATAAATTTGCCGTATTTTTAAATGGCATTTATCATATTTTGCGGAACAGTAAAAAATGAAAGGGAAAAGAATTAAAAAAGAAACAATAAATAATAAAAAAGTTAGTAATTCCAGCTCTACAAAGAGCAGCAAGAATCTAATTATTAAAAAAGAAGGTAAAAAAAGAACAAAATTTGGAAAATTACCAAAATATGCAAGGATAATTATAATAACTGTCTTGTCGCTGGCTGTTGTTGTTGGTTTGTGCACAGCCAGTCTTTTTATTTATATTGGATCAATTAATAACAGTATAAATTCTGTTACTACTTCTGAAATTGAAAATATCCTTGCTCCCGTAGAATCTCCAAAGGAGCCTGTAACTATCCTCATATTAGGGAGGGACAGCAGGGACAGTGAAAATGAAAGAGGCCGGGCTGACACTATTATGCTGATGTACCTGGATCCGCAGGAAGGCAGGGGTTCGTTTCTTTCCATACCCAGAGACACCTTTGTTGAAATTCCGGGATATGGAGAAGATAAAATAAATGCGGCTTATGCCTATGGTGAAGAAGAACTTATGATAAAAACTGTCTCTAATTTTTTAGGAGCGGAAATAAATCATTATATCACTGTGGACTTTGAGGGATTTGTCAAACTGGTTGACGAGCTTGGCGGTGTGGATGTTGTTATTGAAAGGCCGCTTGTTGATCCAAAGAGCGGCGCTAATTTTTCTGCCGGCAGTCACCACTTTACAGGTGAACAGGCGCTTTCTTATACAAGGAGCCGATCTACAGAACTTGGTGACATAGGGAGGATACAACGCCAGCAGTATCTTATCAGCCAGCTTTTAGATCAAAAATTGAACATAAAGCACCTGTCTAAAGTTTCGTATTATTTTAACATCTTTGTGGAAAATACCAGGACAGATTTGGACACTTTGACAATAGCTCAATATGCGAAGGCGGCTCTGTCTTTTAATACTGATAATTTTAAAAATGCTATTATACCATCCTGTCCGGATTGGACCAGGAATGGAACCATAAGCGTTCAAATACCTGATATAGAAGAAGCAAGAGCAATGTGGCAAAGGATACTTAACGGGGAGCCGTTAAGCAAATACAGTGCTTCGTATGGTGATGTTGATGATATTCCTGATAATATGGCTGAAGGCGCAGAATATAATTTTAAAATAATAGTAAAAAACACAGGAGTTCTTACATGGGACAAGGGTGGAGAAAACCTGGTTTACTTAAGCTACCACTGGATAGATTTTAAAAGCAAGGAACTGATTGTTTTTGATGGCTACAGGAGTGTTCTTCCCCAACAGCAGGTAAAGCCGGGGGAAAAAGTAATATTTGACATAAAAGTGAAGTCACCTCCTGAGGAGGGAGAGTATGTTCTGCAGATAGATCTTGTCCATGAGCGCATCACCTGGTTCTCTTCCCAGGGCGTTCAGCCGCTTGAGAAGTATGTAAGTGTGGATATAGCTTATTCTGCAAAGTATGATGATTTTGGAACTACTCCCAATTATCTGGATCCGGGGCAAGAATTTGAAGCAGAAGTTACAGTTAAAAATAGCGGGTTCCTGTTGTGGGAACATAGTAAAAGCCGTGGAAGGATGGATTTGGGAACCCACTGGGTTAACAGAGACACAGGAGAGACTGTAGTGTGGGATGGAGACAGAGGGTTGCTTGCAGCGGATGTTTTACATGATGGAGAGTCTATTGTAAACATAAAAATTAAGGCACCTGACAAACCAGGGAGATACACGCTTCAATATGATATGGTCCATGAAGGAGTCACATGGTTTTCAGAAAAAGGAGTCATACCTTTAGAGATAGACATAAATGTTGGTGAGACTTTAGATAAGGAAATAGTTAAAGGTACTTCAGTTAAGATATTTAATGGGAATGGGACCGGCGGATCTGCTCGTGAATTTGGGGAATATTTAAAAAGCTATGGTTTTAAAGTTTATTCTCTGGCAAACGCAGAAAGTTCTGATTTTGAAGAAAGCATCATAATTTACAAGGAGAGCGAAAAAGAAAAAGCACAGCAGTTGGCACTGGTTCTTAGCAGCTACGGTACCGAAACATACAGCAGCAAGTGGAGCTATTATGGCAGTTCTGCAGACTTGATTTTAATACTGGGGAAAGATTATAAAGAAAATATGCACTAAATTTGAGCCGTATGCTCTTCTGATCTATGTTATAATATGCCTATGGATAAAAGATATTCGTTTAAAACAATAAGGCAAGCTATATTTGATATACTCATAGTTTTTTCTTCCTTTGTCATTTCTTTTTTTCTTAGGGGGCAACTGGATTTTAGTGGAAGCGTGGGACTCTTCTCCCAGTATTCTAACTTTATTGTATGGTATGTCACCGTTATAATTATAGTAAAAGTTTCGATGTTCTGGTTGTTTGGGATGTACAGGAGGGTTTGGAAATATGCGTCACTGAAAGATTTGACAGCTATAGTGGAAGCAGTTACCCTGAGCTCAATTATTGCAATAGTAATCTTTTATATTACAAGCCATCCAATATCTATGTTCGGAGTAAAAATTAATTTTTCTCTTCCTTATTTTCCAAGAAGTATTTTTGTAATTGATTATCTTCTTACATTAATTTTGGTAATGGTATCCCGATTTTCTGAAAGATTTTTTAATGAACTTAAGTTTGGCAACCCGAATACCAGAAAGAAAAGAACACTTATTGTTGGTGCCGGGGATGCAGGAGAGATGATTGTCAGGGAAATGATAAGGCAGAAAAATAGCGAATATATGCCCATAGGTTTTTTAGATGATGATAAATTGAAATTAAAGCAGCAGATACATGGAGTTAAAGTTTTAAACACAATACTGAATATGGAAAATGTTATTAAAAAATATTCAGTTGCCGAGGTAATAATAGCAATGCCTTCTGCCTCAAGCAAAGCCAGGAAAGAAGTTGCTTTTAGAGCAAAGGAAGCTGGGGCCAACTGTAAAACACTTCCAAGTTTGTATGAGGTAATTGATGGGAAGGTCTATCTGTATCAGATAAGGGACATAGAAATAGAAGATATATTGGGAAGAGAGCCTGTAAAGATAAAAATTCCTGATGTAGCGTCAGAAATAAAAGATAAGGTAGTTTTAATAAGCGGTGCCGGCGGTTCTATTGGATCTGAAATATGCAGGCAAATATTAAGATTTGGTCCGGGGGAAATGATACTGGTTGATCATTCAGAAAACAACCTATTTTTAGTAGAAGAAGAACTAACCAATAAACTTGCCTTTACAGCAGCGGTTCCAATAGTTGCTGATATAAGGGACAGGGAAGCTATGAAGGGGGTATTTAAAAATTACAGGCCATCTATTGTATTTCATGCTGCAGCATATAAGCATGTACCTCTGATGCAGCTAAATCCGGAAGCTGCTATCAGAAACAATTATTTGGGCACTAAAATGCTGGCCAAATTTTCTGTAGATTTTGGAGTAAGCAGATTTGTGATGCTGTCTACAGATAAAGCGGTACAGCCTGAGAATGTAATGGGGGTTTCAAAGTTACTTTCAGAAAAATATCTCCAGGCTTTATCCAAAGTAAAAAATACAAGGTTTATGATAGTAAGGTTTGGCAATGTTCTCGGAAGCCGTGGAAGCGTTGTTCCTGTATTTAAAGAGCAAATTCGTTCCGGAGGTCCGCTAAGAGTTACTCATCCTGATATGAAAAGGTATTTTATGACCATACCTGAGTCAGCACAGCTTGTGATACAGGCATGCATAATGGGAAAAGGTGGAGAGATATATGTTCTGGATATGGGTGAGCCTATAAATATTTTAGATCTTGCAACAAATATGATAAAGATATACGGAATGGAACCCGGAAAAGATATTGAAATTATATATACTGGTCCAAGATAT
>JAUVXY010000075.1 GCA_030603375.1 Actinomycetes bacterium
CAAATTTTTTATACAAAACTCAAGCATAAACTCACCAATGTTATTAATCAATGTTTCAGCATATTTTTTATTTGAAACCAGATCCATCAGCATTTTATCCATCCCTCTTAAATAGATAGATGTCATAAACAAACTATTCATGCAGCTGGTGTTTAAAAAATATATGTCTGATCGCTTAAAATCTGCTAACTTTATCTCATCCTGCTTATCTTCACTACTGTATATAACTGCTTCTGAATTATTTTTATATGTGCTAAAGTCAAACCACTCAAGTTTTGGATAATTGTAGTTTTTAACATCCTCTATGCTATCACTGCTATACAATGGCGGATTTTTTGAAAAAACAATTTCTCTTGTGCCTCCTGTGTAAATTTCTACTGGTTTTATGCCCCAAACATTAAACCTGTTAATCTCAAAAATAGTGCCGAAATCAGGGCCGATATACTTTGGAAAATAAGTTGTGAAGGCTCCAAGAGTTTCTCCATCTGAAAAATTATCTGCGCCTATTAACTTCGTTAGTTCTGCCCAGTCATCTTTTATATTACCAAGGTTAAAATATTCTATCAGACTGTTATTTACATGCGGTTCTCCCCTATACATCATAGGAACCCTGCTTATAGGATTATGCTTGATAGAATTTGTAATTAATTTCTTTGCGTCCATATTAATCTTTACTTTTTTATATGCTACTTTGGACCTACTTTTACAGGGCTTGCAGTCAACTCGTCTGCAATAAAAAATACGGTTTCCTTAGGATTTTCATGAAGCTGCAGCAATGTAACAGGACGATCAAGCGTTGGAGGATGCATGCATGCAATTCTAAAAGTCGCAAGCTGCCAGTTTAAATCTCCTCCGTCACAGTAAAGTTCTATTCTTTTTGCACCCATTATGGATCTCATTCCAATAGTTACCGCTTTCGGAGGAAGGCCATAACAATTTCCACCTATTCCGCACAAGCTGTTTATCACAAAAGTATCAGAATTTAGCTCAACAACTCTCGTTTTTGAATTTAAGAATTTTTCAATTGTCATCCTGCGATAATAAGTATCGTAGGGCTCATTAAAAGCAACATGTCCGTGATATCCAATCCCGCCGTAGCAGACGTCTATACCGCCCAATTCTTCTATTTTGCTGTCATTATAGTCTAAATTACATGGATTGGGCCATACCACTTGCTCTGGGTTTAGTCCCAGGCTGCTGTCAAGCAGGCCAAATAAATTTTTATCCATATAACCAGCAAAACTCATCAGGTGAGATTTTGGCACTACCCTGCTTTCCCAGTCCAGATACTCATCCATAAAAAATATCCATACCCCTTTTAAACTTATCTTTTCTTTGTTGCATATATCTGCAAGTATAGGGTACTGCGGAGTTGGCCCGACAGGAATGATCATTTTTGTAAGCTTTCCTTCCATATTATTCTTAGCTATTAGACCGGCTATTGATCCAGCCATCTTGCTATACAAAATATGTGTGTCCTTAACTATTTCTACCTTAACATCACTGTAGCTGTCAATTTCCCCGGCTGGAATTGACATAATTTCTCTAAAATCCTCATCACTGACAGTCTGGTGAGTTGTAATACTTTTAAAACTGCTCATATTTCCTCCGCATTGTTTTAATTTTAGTTTTATTTATCATTAATCTACTAAATCTATCCTGGCTCTTATTGTATTTTATTTTCTCCATTATATTTTAATAGTCTTTCCTTCTTTTGCTGATTTAGTTGCTGCAAGCGCTAGTTCCAGAGCATTTCTGCCATCCTCTAAGGTAGCAATCTCAATATCCTTATTATTCTCAAGGCAATCAATAAAATATTTACATTCTAATAAATATCCGTCTTCCTGTTCTACTTTTGGTTCATCAATTGAACCATCGGATTTGTAAACCGTTAGATTTGCCTTCTGAGATCTTTCTTCAATGTTTTTGCCGGCTCTGAATATCCATTCAATAGAACCTTTCTCACAAAGTATTCTCAAAACCATTGTAAATGGGAAGGAGCCGCTAAACCCCCATCCACCTTCAGCTAAACCAGATTTACCATTTGCAAATTCTATATTTGTAGCAATATGCACCAGCCCTCCAAGCTTTTCATTATATACGCCTTGTGCTTTAACCAAAGACGGTTTTCCAAACAGCCATATAAGATAATCCAGATCATGTATGTGAAGATCTATTGATGCTCCACCGCTATATTTCTCATTGAAACCCCAGTTTCCTTCATGCCAGTCAGGAGTGACAGCCAGTCTTTCACAAAAAGCATGCAGTGGTTCCCCAAGTTGTCCGCTGTCAACAATTTCTTTTGCTTTAGCGTATTCCGGCCAAAATCTTATAACATGGCCGACCATAGCTTTTACTTTATTTTTCTTTACTGCTTCTATTATCCTGCCAGCATTTTCTAAAGATAGTGCCAATGGTTTTTCACAGAATATGTTTTTTCCGGCGTTTGCTGCCTTTATTGCCATTTCGGTATGTAAAAATGTAGGAGTACAAATATCAATGCTATCCACATTTTCGCTCTTAATTAAATCATCTAGATTTGCATAAAAAGCAGCACCAAATTTTTTAGCAAATTTTTTACCTTTTTTCTCTACATTATCAACTATTGCTATAATATCAGCATTATCTATCTGTCTGTAGCTATTGGCATGCACCTCACCAATAAATCCAGCACCAACTATAGCAACTTTTATCATCTTTCCCCTCCTAAAAAATTAGTGAATAAACTAGAAACTATTTTTACACATTTTAAAGGATTAACATTTATTTTTTGCTAATCCTTGCTAATATGATTTCTCTTTTTTAAATATTTCTTCAAATTGTACTGGCTGACAGCCTATCTATTGTACATATCCAAAGCCCTTTAAAAAATCATATGATTTTTTTACTGCTTTATTGATCTCTTCTAAAGATCTTTTTTTACCATCAAATTCTATTTCAACACTAATTGGACCAGCGTAATCTTTTATTAGATTGAAAACTTTCTTAAAATCTATAATCCCTTCACCAAGAGCCGGAAAGTTCCAATCCTGAAACTTTCCTGTACCATGGTCTTTTAAATGAACAAAGCCCATAACAGGCAGTGCATATTTCAGGTCTTCTTCAGGCCTTACTCCTCCAAAATAGACTACATTGGCTGTATCATAATTTAATTTGACATTTGGATGACCTGCCTTTTTTATTATCTGCGCTCCTATTTTACCGGTATTGCACCAGCCACCGTGCATTTCAAGACAAACAGTAATACCTTTGTCCTCTGCATAATCTCCCAATTCTTTTATTATTGAGTAAAACTTCTTTTCGTCTTTCTTAGTCTTTACCTCTCCTGTATCAGTAGTCACAAATTTAACTCCTGCAAGACCTGCAAAATCTAAAACCTTCTTAAAATTATCAACACAGTTTTCTTTCATAAGGCGGGTATGGCCAGCAACACAATACATTGTAAGCCCATATTTGTTAACCATGTTTAGAACACCGTCTACAGATTCCTTATCCACTCTCTCCTCAGGTCTTGGCAATATATGTTCAAAATAACTTGGAGCTGATGCCAGCTCAACATATTTAAAACCTGCTCCTGATATACCTTCTAGCGCTTCTTCTGCATTAAAATTAGGATAGGTAGATGTAACTACACCAACTTTATTTTTCATTTTCCTCTCCCCATATAAATAAGATAATAAAATTTAGTAATTTTTAAAGTGCACATTTATCCTCAAAACAGCTAAGGCAGTATTCTTTTAGTAAGGCCCTTGGGGTACATTTTCTGCTGCGTGAAGGCTTCTGCATGGGGAACTCCGGCTTGAAAACCCCTGTATTTTGCAACAGTCCTTATAAATTCGGCAGCATCAGTATTGTGCATTTCTTTTAAAAAGCCTAACTGCGACTCCATTTTTAACATCATGCTCACTTTATCGCCTATAGTCTCAGAAATATCAACGTACTCATTGGGAATAAAATTAACTCCAGCTAAAGTATCCATATAGTATAGTGCTGGAATTTTACTGGTGCCTGGATAATTAGTTTCCCATAACTTTATACATGCTAAATAAGTAGCTTCAAATACTAATTTGCTTATATTTATATGATCGGAATGATAATCACCTGGAGAATGGGTAATTATAAGATCAGGATCAGATTGCCTGATTATATCAATCACCTGTACTCTTGATTTAAGATCTACCACTACTTCTCCATCTGCAAATCCACCCCAGATTGACCTGGCACCTATTACTCCTGCTGATGCTATGGCTTCCTTTCTTCTAATTCTGGCTATTTCTTCAGAAGAATACTCAAGACTGCCTTTGTTACCATTACACGCATGGCAAATAGTAACCTCATCACCTCTTTTTCTATACAAGGCCAGAGTTCCGGCACAGAGCAGTTCAATATCATCAGGATGTGCGCCAATTGCCAAAACTTTCATTTTTAACACTCCTTTTTAAATTTATATCTATAAATTAAATATTTTATTTATTCTCTTCTCATTCTTCCAATATTACTAACAACAGTAGCAATTACAATTACTGCTCCTAAAAATATGGTTTGCATATACGAAGAAACACCTACAATATTCATAGCATTGTACATAATACCCAAAAGTAATACGCCAAAAAAAGCTCCAACCAGGCTTCCTCTGCCGCCTTCGAATGTTATGCCTCCAATTATACAGGCAGCAAGCGCCTGCAGCTCGTAACCTGTCCCGCTATCTGCGCGAACCATTCCTAACCTTGATGCAAGAACTAACCCGGCTAATCCTGCCATCAATCCGCTTAATGTATAAATAGAAATAATATGCAGATCGACATTTATGCCAGAAAGAAAGGCCGCCTGGACATTGCCTCCAATTGCATTAAGCCTCCTGCCATATTTTGTATATTTTCTAAGTAAATACGCAAAAGCAAATATAAGTAAGTATACTATTATAGTGAATGGAACGGGTCCTATTTTTGCTCTGCCTAAAAATTCAAAATTACCTCCTAACGCAAGAGGCCTGCCCCTGGATGCAATAAGCGCAATGCCATAGAAAACATACATCATTCCTATCGTTATAATTAGGGGTGTGACTTTACTTTTAGAAATAATAAATCCGTTTACAAAACCTGCAAAAATAGAAATTGTAAGAACTACTGCTACAGACAAAGCAATGCTGTAACCTGAAAGTACCATTTTTACAAATACTATCCCAACAAGACCTGCCATATTGCCGATTGATATGTCCAAACCCCCGGATACCATTAGAAGGGCCATGCACATTGTTAAAATACCCAATACTGATATCTGCTGTGTAATGTTAAAAAAATTCCTGACAGTTAAAAAATTTGGATTTAGCATCGTAGCTGCTACTGACACAATAATAATAACCAGTATCAAATAACTAGTCTGGTTTTTAAAAACTCCAAGCTTCTTTCCAGTAGAATTTTTATTACTTATTTTCTGATTTATTTCTTTCTTTTTTAACACGTTCATTTACCCCCTGCCATAAATCCTGATAGAATATTCTCTTCGGTAATTTCACTTTTTGATAAAACTCTGGAAATTTCAAAGTTTCTAATAACAATAACCTTGTCGCTTATTGAAATAATTTCTGGCATTTCAGATGAAATCATAATGATGGATTTACCAGCAGCTGTGAGTTCAGTAAAAAGTCTATATACTTCAACTTTTGTATTTACATCAATTCCATGAGTAGGTTCATCAACAATTAATAAATTTACTCCTGCAAAAAGCCACTTTGCCAGAACCACTTTTTGCTGATTCCCCCCACTTAAAAATCTTACTTCTTGATTAGACGATGGCGTTTTAATATCCAACTTTTTAATATAATTATCAGCCAGTCTTCTTTCTTTTTTTAAGCTGATAAAGAACTTTCCAATCTTATCCAGGTCGACTATTGTTATATTATGATCTACTGGCATACCCATAAAAAGGCCGTCAACTTTCTTATTTTCTGTCAGTAATGCTATGCCTGCTTTTACTGCTTTCATTGGGCTGTCAGGGGTTATGTCTTTTCCCCTGTAAATTATTTTACCTTCATATTTATTTAAGGCACCAAAAATTGCTCTTGCAATCTCTGTTCTTCCAGAACCTTTAAGACCGGCAATACCAAGTATTTCGCCTTCTCTTACCTTAAAATTTATTTCTTTTGAAAACTGATTTAATTTTAATCCTTTTATCTCAAAAACATAATTACCAATAGCGCATTCTTTCTTTTTATAGAAAAGATTAACTGGGCGTCCCACCATTTCCTTTGCTAGATTCTCCGGATTCAGGGTCTCAGTTTTTTTATCATGCGTTTTAATTTTTTTACCATCGCGCAAAACTGTTATTCTATCTGCAACTTTTAAGATCTCATCTAAATCATGCGCAATATATATTACACTTACTCCCTCGTCGCTTATTCGCTTTGCTATCTCTGTTATAAGGCCTGCATCTTTAACATTAAAAGCCTGGGTAGGTTCGTCTAAAATTAAAACTTTTGGTTTGTGAGCCAAAGCCTTTAATATTTTTGTAAATTGCTGGTCAGCAGGACTTAATTTTTCATAAAGCTCTTCCACATTGGTATTTATCCCCAATTGGTTTGCAAGCTTTTTTGCATTTTCTATAATTTTTCTATAGCTTATAAAAAACTTTCGATCATTATTCTCAGAACCTAAAAAGATATTCTCTGCAGCACTAACGTGAGGAACTAAAATATCTTCCTGGTAAACAGTCTGGATACCTATGCTTCTTGCTAAGTGTGGCGTAAGAAAATTATATTTATTTCCATCTATAAATATATCTCCTCCGCTAGGTTT
>JAUVXY010000080.1 GCA_030603375.1 Actinomycetes bacterium
TTAAGATATTTACCCTCGGGTGCTTATTAGCTAATTCTATTACATCCCAAACATTTATATTGTAATCATTACATATCAGTGATAGCTCATTAGAAAAAGCTATGTTTACATCCCTATAAGTGTTTTCAGCTAACTTTGTAATTTCTGCTGTTTCTAAGTCTGTTAACAGTATACTGCCTTTTACAAAACTATTATAAATTTCTTTTGCTTTTTCAGCTGATTTTTTATTAATACCACCAATTATTCTATCATTGTTTATTAGCTCATATATTATCTTGCCAGGCAATACTCTCTCAAGACAAAACGCAAGATAGTAATCTTCTCCAGCTTTAAGCCCTGTATTTTTTGATATCATAATTCCAATTACTTTTCTGGTTGTACCGGGTGGAGAAGTTGACTCAAGAATAATCAGGTTACCTTTATTTATATAGTCTTTTACTTTATCTGCAGCACTTATTACATAGCTTAAATCTGCCTTATTTTTTTGATTTAGGGGTGTGGGAACAGAGATTATAAAAATATCTGATTTCTCAAGATTTTGTGAAACTCTTAATTTACCATTATTAAGTACATTCAAAAATACTTCTTCCAGTTCCGGCTCTTCTATATGAACATTTCCAGAATTTAATTTGGTAACAATCTCTTCATTAACATCTATTCCTAAAACATTGTACCCATTGCTTGCCAATACACATGCAGTTGGAAGACCAATGTACCCAAGACCTATAACACAAATATTTTTCATTTATTAATTGCTCCAATGTTATGAGCCATATAATTATTTCTTAGAAGTTATAAAATAATTCACTACAAACACAACCATTCCCCCCACAATTAAAGCTAAAAATATACTAATTGCTATATTCCTCCCGTAATTAGCGCTAGCTCCTGCACCAGATAACTCCGGTCCCTCTATTACCTCTATCTTATCTACAAATAACTCCCTGTTTTCTTTAAGAATATAGCTTATATTCTCTAAATCATTATAAACTGCTAAAGCATAATTTAGCTCCCCGGATATCTCAGGTGAAATATAAGTAGTCACTACAAAAGGAGCATCATGAGCTGACTTTTCAACCTCGCTTAAAAGTTTTACATTAAAATCTATTATATATTCTTCAGCTTTGCCGGAAAGCTCTTCTATTTTCTCCTGCGTATCTGCAAGCCTTGCCTCTATTTTTTGTAAAAGCCTGTCATAGGTTTCGTTAAATTCTGAATTTTTCTTATTCTCATATACATTCAAAAGCGTTTCATTCATCTTATAGGCTATTGCTGGATCACTATAAGTAGTGGTTACTGTTAAAATTTGTTTTTCTTCGTCTATGGATATACTGGTAGCACTGTCTAAATCATCTTTGCTTATATTGTAGTTTAGATCTTTGGTTACCTCTTTTAAAGTCCTGCTTAGTTTAAGCTCAGTAGCTACGTCGTTTAAGCTTCCAATCTCAAGTTTCGAGGCTTCAGCCGGAAAATACTTACTGATAGAATCCAGATAGTAATCCTCTTTTACTTTCAACATAGAAGTTGAGGTGCACTCAGGAGTATTTAAGAAAGTAAAAAGCAGACCGGCTATCAGGATAACTGCAAAAGTACCTACAAACCACCATTTCCTGCTTACAAAAATTTTGAACAGCTCTCTTAAATCTATCTCATCTTCGCTGACAATATCTTTTTTTTGATTCATAAGTTCTCCATTTTAGTCTTTTTTACTTAAGATCCTTATGACAGGTTTTCATCTTCTACTGGTTTATTTACTATTTCAATAATCTTATTGCGGGTTTTAAGCTCATCAACATTTCTTGTTCTATTTCCCTGACGAGGTTTTAAATCTATATCTGCTGCCATATCTTTTAATTCTTTAATTGTGACTACTTCTGTAACTATTTTCATTTCTTTGTAATTTTAACATAACTTTAGCTTAATTAAATAAGATTTTTTTACTCTTTATGGTAAAAGATTGCATCATTGCCTGGCTATATGCCCATTGAAGGATTTGAACATAAATTAATTGAAAAAAGTTTCTGTAACGTTTATTCTGAGTTAAGATAGATAAGTGGCTAGATTTTGGGGTTCGCTACAATTCGTGCCATTGAAAATTTGTTTTTCAATTACTATAATTAGCATATTATTTTGAGATGATAGATTTATGATTATAAACAAAAAAATAATTGCCAGAGAGATCCAGGGGGAAACTGTTCTCTTAAACCAGGAAAATGGCGATTACTTTTCTTTGAATGGTATTGGGACTGAAGTATACAACTGTATTTGTAAAGGGATGGAAACTGAAGAAATAGTTAATTTTTTATTAAATAAATATGATGTAGGGTATGATACATTAAAGAGGGATGTTGTATCTTTAATCAATAAAATGCAAGGAAAGAATATCCTCCTGGATAAACAATAAACTAAACAGTATGGTAAATTGAAGTTTAAATATTTTTCCTTTCCAAAAGATACCTATATTTTTATGTTAATTCCATTTAAAATAATTTACTTCAGGCAGAAAGTAAATAGAATCGGATTTAATACCATACTAACAAGTCTTGAAGGGAAGAGTTTTACCGGACCCGCAGACAAGGGATTTCTCTCAAAATTTAATAAGTTCTACAAAGCATCCACTTTTTTTTTGGTCAGGGTCTTTAAGGACCCTAATCCCTGTATAATTAGAAGCCTGATCCTGTATGGATTATGTACCAGATATAATATAAAAGCGTCACTCCTGACCGGAGTGAGTAAAAAAGAGGGCGTGTTAACAGGGCACAGCTGGTTGGAAATCGATGGAAATCCAATTAATGAAAATAAGGCCTATATAAGTAATTTTACAATAATCTATGAGATATAATATGTATGTTTGGAATAGTATAAAAATATATATTGAAGGCAGAAACACTGAGTTCATCTCTAACATACAGAAGTTTTTTCATGCGTCTCATGTAGAAATCCCGGGAGAAGAGCCTGATATCATCTTCTCTATATATGATGCAGGAGAGAAAATGCTGCCTGCTGTTAATAAGGAAGCAAGACTCATTAAATCCTGCACTATTCTTGTTGAAAATGAATTAAACCTCAAAATTTATGAGCACGAAGAAGAGTTCTGGTACCTGTATCAGGACACTGCCGGGATATGGATTGATTGCAAAAGCAATAAAATAGTTTTATCACTAAGCAAACTTTTTTCATTTCCATACTACAGTATTTTGCTTTTCTTCCTGTATCCTCTGGGCATGCTACTGGAAAACCTCGGTTATTTTAGGGTGCATGCATCTTGCATTGATATCGGAGACCGTGCGGTGCTTTTCACCGGACGGAGTGGAAGCGGTAAGTCGACAGCTGCATTTGCAGCGGCTGCCAGTGGTGGAAATATTATTTCTGATGATATTACATTTTTAGAAAAAACTGGCAACTCCTACAAGGTACATACTATAACGAACCTTGTAAAACTTCACAGTGATACTATTAACAGGTTTTTTCCAAAACTATTGGGCCATAGATTTTTAAAAAGTAATGAAGGGGAAATGTATTTTGAAGCAAAAGATATAAACGATAAAGAACCTGAAAATTCTATTTTAGACGCAATAATAACATTGGAAAAGACCAACAAGAAAAATTCAAGCTTTAAAAAAATACACCCCTCTAAAGTTATTCCCCATCTTTTTCCTTCATCTATTCCAATTAACAATAATAAATTTACTCACAGAAAATTTATTCTTTTATCTAACCTCTTAAATGATATCCAATGTTATAATGCTTGTTTTGGAACTGATATGTCTGATTTCTACAAGAAAATCACAAATTCATTAAATAAAGAGACTTTATGAAAAATGAACAAAAATTTATACTCGAATGCATTCATGCTTTTTTAGATGACTACAATGTTGAAAAACTAAAAATGCTTTATGAATCAACAAATGACCGGAAGCTAAACTTGCTTATTGGCCAGCAGAATTTAGAAGGTTTTTTTTATCACCTCTATCTGAATAAAAAATTCAATATGACAAATATACCTGCTGATACCATCCAGCTGTGGAAAAAAGTTGCCGGAAAGAATTCACTTACTAATGCTATTAATGATAAGGAAACTTTCCAAATAGTCAGTAAACTTGATGAAAACAAAATTGATTATATCTATATGAAGGGGCTTTCTACGCGCCGCCGGTGCTATAATTGCGATTACTTAAAATGTTCAGCCGATATCGACATTTTTATTAAAAAAGCTGACTATCAAAAAGTAAAAGATATTTTACTGAGCAATGATTATGAGATTCCCTATGACCATTATATTGAAGATTTTGCTGTAAAGATTCCATTTGAAGAATATGAAAACCGCGTATTTGAGATAAGTTTTCTCAAAAGAAAAAATGCATTAAAGTTTATTGTTGACCTGCAGTGGGATTTTACATTTTTTGATAAATCTTCGGTATTTCATAGACTTTATAACATTAATTCTATTTACCAGTTTAAATCTACTGATGAAATCGAGATAGACGGGTATAGATTAAAGGTTTTTCCTCTGGAAATTGAATTAATAAACATATCTTTTCACTATGTTTTTAATCACGGTCTCAAAGGCATGCAATGGCTGATCGATATTTGTACTTTTATTAAAAAGCATGAAACAAAAATTGACTTTAATCACATAATTAAAATTGCAAATACAAACTTGAGGAAAATATTAGGAATAACACTGATGCTTTCATACGAGTTCAGTACTAAATCCAAAATGGACAAAGAGCAAAAAAAAATGTTTTGCGTAGACAAGCTTTTGCCTTTTGAATATAGGATATATAAAAGTATGTTATTCAGACCTAATAATAATAGTGTTTTAAGTAAACTGGCACTGCGTATTGTGAAAATATTGCTCCCTTATAAAATGCGGGACCGTTTACATGTAATCAAATATTTTTTCTTCAACACTGATTCTATTGGCCATAGGCTGGGCCATGGTAAAAAAACAAAAAATTTTCTACTTCCCTTTTCTCTCTTAAAACTTTTTATTTTTGATATTACAAAAAGAAAGGGGAGGTAGCTTATGGGAAATATATTAAAGCGTCTGGAAAAAAGAATGATAATTAAAAATACTTATTTCATTAAAAATTTTTCTCCAGGAAAACTAAAAAAAGCTTCCGGCATAAAACTATCTTTTAAAGGTGAGAACGCTCTCAAAGACATGGCTGGTTCCAGTAATAAGATTTTTAAGGATTTTGATTCTATGACAAGTGTATTAATAAAAATAAATCTTAATTCAGCAAATCCTTACCCTGCTTCCACTTCCAGAGAGATGCTGGATGCTATATTAAATTCCCTTATTGCTTTAGGGGTAAAAAAGATTTGTATAGGAGATTGCAGCGGATTGACCCATTTGCCAACAAGAGAAGTTATTAAAAAAAAGGGACTTTCCAATTTAAAAAAGTATGGCATCAAGATCAAGGCCTTTGATTATGGCAGATGGGTCAAGATTGCAATAAATAGTGTCTACTTTAAGGACATAATACTTTCAGAAAGCATTTATAAATATGATAAAATAATCAATCTTGCAAATCTTAAATCACACAGCGAAGCAGGATTTTCTTTTGCAACAAAATCATTGGTAGGTTTTATGCATCCTTATCAGCGTTTTGAGCTTCACAGGGATCATATTGAAGAAAAAATAGCAGAATTATCACTGGCGATCCAGCCTGACATCAATATTGTAGATGCCCGGAGTATTTTTGTTGACGGCGGTCCTGATACCGGAACAGTAGCAGAAGCAAAAACAATTATTATTAATAATAATTTACTGGAGGCTGACCTTAGCGCTTATAATTTATTATCTTCTTTTAAACAAAAGTTTGGAATGGAAGACTTTGATCAAAATCCATATAATAGCAGGTTTTTTAAACATTTTATTAAAATTACAGGTGAGAAATTGTGAGAATTCTATTAATTACCCCCCTTTCAAGATATAGTTCAATAAGATGGACCCCTCTGGGAATGAGCTACATAGCCTCGCTTCTTATAAAAAATAAACATACTGTAAAACTTTATGATAGATTTCTAAAAGGATACCTTTTAGACAATAAGGACTCTGTCGATAAGGATATGAAATCAGAAATTTTAAGATTTAAACCTGACATTATAGGATTTTCAACAATATCACCTGTGATTTACGACACTGTAGAATGTGTAAAGTATGTTAGAGATTTTTTTGATGGGATTATAATTGCCGGGGGCCATCATGCTACTGCGATGCCGGAGCTGACCCTTAAAAAAATCCCTGGCCTTGATTTTGTTGCAACAGGTGAAGCTGAATATACTATGTTGTCTTTAGCTAATGGAAATGAACCGTCTGGCATTCCCGGGCTTTTTC
>JAUVXY010000037.1 GCA_030603375.1 Actinomycetes bacterium
TATAGAGATAAGCTTAGACACAGGGAAAAGAAATCTGCCGGTATCAGATCAAAGGCTGCAGTGGCTGAAGACGAGGAAATAGCAAAGAAGGTAGTTAAGACAAAAACTTTTACAATAATCCCGATGTCAATTGAAGAAGCAATTCTGCAGATGGAGCTTTTAGGGCATGACTTTTTTGTTTTTCTTAATTCTGAAACTAACAGGACCGCTGTGATTTACTGCAGAAAGGACGGCAATTACGGTTTGATAGAGCCCACTATGTGATTTGAATAAGGGTATAATATTTTTTAAAAATGCTATAGTATGGATATATAAAAGTGTAGCCGCAGGTTTAGCTGTACAGGCAATATTTGCGGCAGGGATTTAAAATAAATTTTGTAATATGTATATAAGGTAATGATTAAATGTTTGGTAAGTTAGGCGTTATATTAAAATTTGGCGAGGGCAAAAAACTAAAAAAATATGACAATACAGTAGCTGCTGTCAACAATTTGGAAGATGAAATAAAACTGCTTTCAGATGAAGATCTTGTATTAAAAACCTCAGAATTTAAGGACAGGCACAGCAAGGGCGAAAGCCTTAATGATTTAATGGCGGAAGCTTTTGCAGTAGTGAGGGAAGTTGCAAAAAGAACTCTTGGTATGCGCCATTTTGATGTACAAATAATAGGAGGAGTGGTCCTATTCGAGGGGAAAATTGCAGAAATGAAAACAGGTGAAGGGAAAACGCTTGTAGCAACTCTTCCTGTTTATCTAAATTCCTTTGCAGGAAAAAGCACTCATATAGTTACCGTAAATGATTATCTTGCTAAAAGGGACAGCATGTGGATGGGGAAAATATATGAATTTTTGGGGCTTAAGGTAGGGCTGATTCAAAATGGCATGCCGCCTTCAGAAAGAAAGCAGCAATACAGGAGCGATGTTGTGTATGGAACAAACAGTGAGTTTGGATTTGATTACCTGAGAGACAACATGGTTACAAACAAAGAAAATATGACGCAAAATGGCCATTGCTATGCCATTATTGATGAGGTGGACAGTATATTGATTGATGAAGCAAGAACCCCGCTTATTATATCAGGAGCTGCCTCTGGCACAGTGGATATTTACAAGAAATTTTCTCAGATAGTTCCAAGGCTTAAGACAGACAGGGATTTTGAAGTAGATGAGAAAGTAAGGACAGTTGCAGTAACAGAGGAAGGTGTGGAGAAAGTGGAAAAAATAATGGGAATAGAAAATCTCTACGACCCTTCTAACTATCTTTTCATACACAGTCTCAATCAGACTCTCAAGGCTTATTATCTGTTTAAAAAAGATGTTGATTATATGATAAAAGATGGAGAAGTAGTAATTGTAGATGAGTTCACAGGCAGGCTAATGCCCGGGAGAAGGTATAGCGAGGGGCTCCATCAGGCTATTGAAGCTAAAGAAAGGGTAAAAATAAAAGCTGAAAATCAAACTCTTGCAACTATTACAATTCAAAATTATTTTAGAATGTATGACAAACTGGCAGGAATGACTGGAACTGCTATTACTGAAGCAGGAGAGTTCAGGCACATTTACAAGCTGGAAACAGTAGTTATCCCGACCAATGAACCAATGATTAGAGATGACATGCCGGATTTAATTTATAAAACTGAAAATTTTAAATTCAATAATGTGGTAGAGGATATAGCTGAAAGATATGGGAGAGGTCAGCCTGTTCTTGTTGGGACCATATCAATTGAAAAGTCAGAAAAATTAAGCAGGATGCTAAAGAGAAGAGGCATTCCCCATCAGGTTCTAAATGCCAGGTATCATGAAAAGGAGGCAGAAATTATAGCCATGGCCGGGCAGGAAAAAGCTGTTACCATAGCCACCAATATGGCTGGGAGAGGAACGGATATTGTACTTGGCGAAGGTGTTACAGGGCTTGGCGGATTACATGTGCTTGGAACAGAAAGGCATGAAAGCAGGAGAATTGACAACCAGCTAAGAGGTAGGAGTGGGCGCCAGGGAGACCCGGGGTCAAGCCAGTTTTATTTAAGTCTTGAAGACGACTTGTTAAGACTTTTTGGGTCAGGTAGAATTTCTTTGATTATGGATAGGTTTAATTTTCCTGATGATTTGCCAATACAGCATCCGATGATTAACAGATCTATTGAAAATGCCCAGAGACAGGTTGAGGGAAGGAATTTTGAGATAAGAAAACATGTTCTGGAATATGATGATGTCATGAATAAGCAGAGAGAAGTTATTTATGCAAGAAGAAAAAGAATACTTAAAGAAGACAATCTCAAAGATGAAGCACTAAATATGATTGGTGATGTGGTGGATAGTATTGTTAAGATTTATATAAATCCAAACGACTATCCTGAAAACTGGAATTTAAAAGAAGTGGCAAATTATGCAGGCTCAATATTTTCCAAAGATATTGCAGGCAGCATATCAGATGGTGTAAAAAGTGATGGCGATAAATTAAATTACGGAAAATTAAAGCAAAAAATAATAGACAGGGCCGTTGAATTATATGATGAGAGGGAAAAAGAATTAACACCTTCCGTAATGAGAAAATTAGAAAAAATGGTAATGTTAAATGTAATTGACAGTATGTGGAGAGAGCATCTTTTGGAGCTGGATTATTTGAGGGAGGGCATTGGACTTCGGGCAATAGGACAGAGAGATCCATTGGTTGAGTATAAGCATGAGTCCTATAATCTATTTAAGGAGTTAATAGGAGAAATAAAGACAGATACTGTAAAGTATCTGTTTAATGCCAGGGTAGTTACTGAAAGCAGACAGGAAGAAATGAGGGAAAGCGCGTATAAAAATCTAACTGCAAGTGGTCCGCAGGAATCTTCTTCTCAATCAAAAATACATGAACCTGTAAGAGTCAAAAAAATAGGAAGAAACGATCCGTGCCCATGTGGAAGTGGGAAAAAATATAAAAAATGCTGTGGGAGGCTAAAATGATTGAAGAGTATAAACAAAAGTTAGACAATCTGCTGGAAAGGCTAAATTATTTAAGGGATTGTCTTTGAAATAGATAATAAAAATAAAGAACTGGCTGAACTTCAAAACATAGCTCAATCTCCTAAATTTTGGGACAACCATGGCAAGGCTCAAAATTTAAGCAGAAAAATTAATGATATCAAGGGAACAGTCAATAATTTTAGGCATCTTGAGGAAAAAGCAGAAAATATTGAATTAGCATTAGAGATACTGGCAAGCGAAGATGATGCTAAATTAAAAAAAGAATTAGAGGAAAATTTAGCAGATTTTAAAAAACTGCTGGGCCTGATAGAGGAACAGGCAATATTAGGCGAAAAATATGACTCCTACCCGGCAGTTGTTACAATTCATCCCGGGGCGGGCGGAACAGAATCTGCTGATTGGGCAAAAATGCTTTTTAGGATGTATACCCGATGGATGGACAAGAAAAATTTTAAATATAAGGTTGTGGATTATCAGGTTGGAGAAGAAGCAGGCATCAAAAATGTCACCTCTACTGTTAGAGGAAAAAACGCATATGGGTTGCTTAAGGTAGAAAAAGGTATTCACAGGTTAGTCCGGATTTCGCCATTTGACGCTTCAAGAAGAAGACACACATCATTTGCTTTGGTTGATGTCATACCTTTGATAGAAAAAAATGATGCAGATATAAAAATAAGTAAAGACGATCTAAGGATTGAGACTTTCAGGGCAAGCGGAGCAGGAGGGCAGCATGTAAATGTCACTGATTCTGCAGTAAGAATTACCCACATTCCAACGAAGATAGTTGTACAATGCCAGGACGAAAGATCACAAATTTTAAACAGGCAAACTGCTCTTCAAATTTTAAAATCCAAACTTTTTGAGTATGGACAGAAGAAGGAAAAAGAAGAAATAGAAAAAGTTAGAGGAGAAAAAAAGGAAATTGGGTGGGGCAATCAAATAAGAAGCTATGTGCTTCAGCCTTATCAAATGGTAAAGGACCACAGAACGGGGGTAGAGATAGGAGACGCAGAGTCAGTTTTGGATGGAGATATTGATGTATTCATTAGAGGCTACCTTACAAAAAGGATATACGAGAAGTAGACTGAAAGTTTTTGTTGTGCTAATATCCATTTATGTTTAGTTCAGGTAAATTATAAACTTGAATTCTAAAGAGCGAAATAAATATGATTGAATTTAAAAAAGTGAGCAAGGTATACGGGGACGGTACTACTGCCTTAAAGGATATAACACTATCTGTGAAAAAAGGAGAATTCTTATTTCTTGTTGGTCCGAGCGGTTCCGGAAAATCCACTTTTATAAAATTGATCATAAGAGAAATTTATGCCACCAGCGGCAGCATACTTGTGGCCGGAAGAAATATATGCAATCTTAAAACAAATAGAATTCCTCAGCTAAGGCGCAATATAGGATGTGTGTTCCAGGATTTCAAGCTCCTGCCAAACAAAACAATATTTGAGAATGTAGCATTTGCACTGGAAGTTATTGGAAAGTCGGGGTATGTAATAAAAGTCCAGGTTCCTCAAGTTTTACAATTAGTGGGCCTTCACAATAAAATGAAATCCTACCCTTATCAACTGTCAGGCGGGGAACAGCAAAGAGTATCTATTGCCAGAGCATTTGTCAACAGGCCGCCTGTTCTTTTAGCAGATGAGCCTACAGGGAATTTGGACCCTGTAACTTCTGATGGAATAATGAAACTTCTGTCAAGAATCAGTTTAGTCGGAACAACTGTAATAATGGCTACCCATAACAGGAGCGTGGTAAACTCTATGAGAAGAAGAGTTGTTGAACTTGAAAGAGGAGAGATAGTCAGGGACCAAAAGAGAGGGGTTTACGGATCTTAATGATTAGACCGAAATACTTTTTTGGTGAAACTTTTTCAGGCCTAAAAAGAAATTTTTTAATGTGCTTCACTGCTATAACCACTGTTGCGATTACTTTATTCATCGTAGGACTTTTTTCTATTGTTGTATATGATATTCAGAGCGTAATGAGCTCTATAGAAAGACAGGTAGAGTTAGCAGTATATTTGGAAGATAATATATCAGAGGAGCTAAAGGAGTATATTGGAAATGAAATAAAAAGCTGGGACGAAACAGGGGAAGTAAAATACATATCCAAAGAAAAAGCTATGGAAAAATTTAAAGAGCAAATGGAAGGAAGCAGCATCTTAAAAGAAATTCAAGGAAATCCTCTCCCGGCATCTTTTGAGATAAGACTTACGGATTCAAAAAAGGTTGATCAGGTTGCACTTAGATTTTTAGATAGAGACGGAAACTATATTAAAGGAGTAGACGAAGTTGTGTATGGAAAGAGTTATGTCAGCAAGCTTTTTTCAATAACTGCTGTTATTGGGACAATAACTTTTTTAATTATTATAGTTCTTGTGCTGTCAACTATTGTACTTATATTTAACACTATAAGGCTTTCCATACATGCCCGCAGAAAAGAAGTTGAAGTTATGAAGCTAGTAGGGGCAACTAACTGGTTTGTAAGGACCCCATTTTTATTTGAAGGCTTTTTTGAAGGATTTGCAGGGAGTGTAATTTCGGTGGTAGCTTTATATTTCATGTCCAACTTCTTAATAATAAAAGGAGAGAGAGCCATAGTGGACACTATGCATATAAAAGAACTGGCTGTTTTAGGAAGCAGCAATGCTATTATCTACATATATGCGGCTATACTGGTTGCCGGAGGTCTGATTGGTATTTTAAGCAGCGGGTTTGCTCTGAAAAGATATTTAAAAGTATGACAGCTGTCAGAAGTTGCATAATTTAAAATAATTTATAATTTGTAGTAAAATATACTATAATTGACATATAAAATTAAAAACAATGCAGCATTATGGAAATTAATTGTAAAAAAATCGTAGCAATAATTGTGGTAACAGTGCTGGCAATATCTGGTCTGGTTTTCATCATTCCTCAAAAACCCCTTTGCGCCCAATCCCTTGAAGATGAGTTAGAGCAGACAAAAAATGAAAGGGAAGAAACTCAGGAAAAGATCAAGGAAGTAACAAAGCAGGAAAAACAATATATGGTACAGGTGAGCGAGACAGAAGAGCAGTTAAGGATAGCTTCGGTAGAATTAGGGGATTTAAATGCCAAACTTTCTAATGTTAAAAGTGAGATAGATAAAACAACCATAGAACTGGTGCTTAAAAAGCAAGAACTGCAGAAGATAGAGAATGAGCTTGAAGACAAGGTGAAAGTACTAAACAATCGGGTAGCTTCTATTTACAAAAATGGAAAAAGCAGTATTCTGGAAATACTGCTCAATACTGAAAGTTTCATAGAATTTGTATCCAGGTTAAAACTTATGAACGTTCTTGCAGTGCAGGACGGCGAAACAATACAAGTAATAAAAGATAAAAAGAATGCGACTTTAAACATTAAAAAGGCTATTGTTGACTTGAGGGAAAAGGAAGAGGAGCATAAGGAAAAGGTTGAAAGACTGGTTACCCAGGCAGAACAAAAAAAATCTGAAGTAGGTGGAATATGCGGTGAAATGAAAAGTTTGCTTTCCAGGACAAGGGCCAATAAAAATGCTTTAATTCAGATGGAAAAGCAGCTGGAAATTAGAGAGTCGGAAATTAACAGGATACTGGAAAGCTACAAGTACGGCTCTGCCCCTTCCGGAAAATTAATGTGGCCCGTTGCTGGAACATTGACTTCAGGTTTTGGGTATAGAATTCATCCCATATTTAGAACAAGAAGATTTCATTCCGGGATTGATTTGGCGGCGCCATACGGTACTTTAGTAAAAGCTGCAGATGGAGGGCAGATAATTCAAGCAGGGTACTTTGGCGGATACGGATATTCAATTCTGGTCTATCATGGGGGAGGTTTTGCCACATGGTACGCTCATCTTTCAAGTATTAATGTATCGATGAGCCAGTTTGTCCAAAAGGGGCAGGTCATTGGGTTGGTTGGTGCCACAGGCTGGACTACAGGGCCGCATCTTCACTTTGAAGTAAGAATAAATGGTAATCCCCAGAACCCATTAGGTTATCTTCAATAATTATAAAAAATTAATTGCTTTCAGGTGATAAATAAAATGAGAAAAAAAGTTCTGAAAATAATTGCCATAGCAGTGGCAGCTATATTTATATTTTCAACTGGATTCTGTCTTGGTATTAGTTCTTCTTTAATAAAAAGATACATAACTTGCGGCAGCTTTATCAATTTTTCTGAGAGCAGCAGCAGGTTTTTAGGAAAGATATACACAGATGACAGTAGCGAGTTTGATACAAGAATCATTGAAGAAACTTTGAAATTTACTTATGGGAATGCGCTTACAGAGAAAAGCAAGCACGAGCTGGTTGAAGCTGCAATAGAAGGGATACTTGCAAGTCTTGATGATAAGCATACCGAGTATTTTACAAAAGAAGAGTATGAGCAAATTATGGAATCCTATAGCGGAACTATGAGCGGTATCGGAGTTGTTGTTATGATGGATGAAGATGGCCAGACTGTTGTTGTAATGCCGATACAGGATACTCCTGCTTTCAGAGCCGGTTTAAAAGAAGGAGATGTCATAGTTAAGGTAAACGGAACAGAAATAAAAGACATTCCCTTAGAGAGTGTTGTTTCTATGATTAAGGGGAAAGAAGGAACGGAAGTTATTCTTACTATGTTCAGGCCAAAGGAAAATGAAGAATTTGAAGTAAAAATTATCAGGGAAAGATTCTATATACCTAATTTATTTTCTAAAATTTTAGAAGAGGATATTGCATATATCCAGTACATTGGTTTTCAGGGAAAAGGGGCGCAAAAGCTTGATGAAGAAATCCAAAAATTAATTGACAGCGGTGCCGAAGGAATTATTTTTGACCTCAGGAATAATTTGGGCGGAGTTTTAGATGATGCTGTTAATGTAAGCGACCTATTCTTAGATGAGGGACTTATTGTATCTGTAAAAGGTAGATCTGGAAGTGAGGAAATTTCAAGTAATTACTACGCAAAAAAAGGAAAATATACAAAAATTCCTTTAGTAGTATTAATAAATGGATATTCAGCCAGTGCATCTGAGGTTGTTGCAGGCGCACTAGAGGATAGTGAGCGTGCTATTTTAATAGGAGAAAAAAGTTTTGGGAAAGGCACCGTTCAGGTACTTAAAGAGTTAACAGATGGTTCCGGCATAAAATTTACAACTGCAAAATATTATTTGCCTTCAGGCAGTTCCGTAGAGGGAAAAGGACTGCACCCTGATATTATAGTTGAGTGGGACCCGGATTCTGAGAAAGACGTACAGCTTGAGAAAGCCATAGAAGAAATTAACTTGCTTATAGATAAGAACACATCTGAATAGCTTAAATTAAAATGAGAAACTCCTGGGAAAACAAAGTAATTATTGCTAGAAATAAAAAAGCACTGAGAGATTTTTTTATACTTGACAGCTATGAAGCCGGAATAATCTTAAAAGGAAGTGAAGTAAAATCTATTAGGGAACATAAAGTAAACTTAAGGGATAGTTACGGACGAATTAGGGACGGAGAATTACTTTTATATAATATGCATATATCTCCGTACAGTAAAAGCAGAGTGGAAGACATAAACCCTAAAAGGATTAGAAAATTGCTTATGCATAGGAAAGAAATTGACAGAATTGCCGGAAAATTAACTGATAAGAGTTTGACGCTGGTTCCTTTAAGTGTATACGCAGTTAAAAATTTGGTAAAGATAGAAATAGCAATAGCCAAAAGCAAGGCAAAAAGGGATAAGAGGAGAGATATAGAAAAAAGAGAGCATGATAGAGAAATCAGGAGGGCATTTAAAAATATTTAAAACTATTGTATAATATAGTTATCTTCAAAGTAGTTGACAAATCGGGGGCGATTTGGATTCGACGGGGATAGGTTGAGCTTGGATTGCAAGTCGAGTTCCAGAACTCGTAAAAACTGGGTTTAAAAACAAACGCTGATAATAACGAATTAGCTTTAGCAGCCTAAGAGCCGCTAACGTCTACAAAAAGTTTCCTGTGCTTTTTGATAGGCGCCGAGAAGCAGGATACTTTGCTACAGTTTGTCTGTGGCTGCAGCAGAGGAAATTTTTACAGGCTAACTTTTTTCGAGTATGTCCATATAAACGAAAAAAGTAATAATTAAATATGGACTAAGCTTGTAGATGTCTAAGTGTCGATATCTTCGGACGCGGGTTCAATTCCCGCCGCCTCCACCAAAATTGTAAATTGGCAGTACCTTTTGGACGAAACCCAAATTTTTTTGAGCAAAATCCAGATGATTTAGATAAAGAAATAGAAAGATACTTTAACACCGATTTCCACAGCCGCTTAACCGTCACCGGTTAAGCACCCCCTACTACAGCAGATATTCAGCTATAACTGGCCATTATCATAGTTATAGGCAACAACTATTGCTTGACATGCAGCATCAGAAAAGATATATTATTTACAGTTAATCATAATGCACTCACTGGGGTGAAACATGAAACTGAAAATAATGACAAAAAAGACGCTTTCTGCTAAAGAAATAGATCTTATAACCCGGCTTGAATTTGAAGGAAAGGAAATTTACACCAGGAAAGAAATAAATTTCTTTTGTGCCAGCAGGCAAAAGGGCGCTTATTTAATAAAGAAATTGCTCGAAAAGAAAAGGCTCAGGAAGATCATAAAGAATACTTATCTTTTTATTCCTATGAAAGCTCCTCAGGGCAGATGGACCGGTAACGAATATCTGATAGCGAAAGCATTAATAAATGAAGCAAAATATTATATAGGCTACTCCAGCGTATTTAACTCATATGGTTTTACCGAACAAGTCGCGCAAATGATACATGTGGTAAATGATAAATATTCAATAAAAAAAACCGTTGATGGTATCAGGTATAAGCTAATAAAAGTACTTCCTGATAGGATATATGGCCTGGAAACTCGTAAGATTAGCAGAGAAGATATTGTTTTTGCTTCAAAAGAACGGGCATTGTTAGACACATTTGAATTTTATAATGTTAAAAAGGCATCCAGCATTTTAACTAAGCAACTAAAGAATATTGATGTGGCTGTTTTTGTAGATTATGTCGCGCGCTATCCTGTACAAATAATCCGCAGGCGGATAGGGTTTTTCCTGGAAAAGCTCGGTGTTTCTCAAAAGATACTTAATAAAATTAACATAGGGCAAAAGGGTTATTCTTTTTTATATGATACAGAAGCGAAGATTGGTAAATCCAATAAAAAATGGAGAATTATCATTAATGGATAAGGAAAAGCTACAGCAAATAATACCGTTTATAGCGGAAAAATTTAAATTCAGACTGGAGACTATCGAGAAAGACTATTATTTGACCATTATTTTAAATAATGTTGAATCGCATTTGAGTGATAAAATTGTTTTTAAAGGTGGAACGCTTTTAAATAAGATTCACCTTAATTATCATAGGTTAAGCGAAGATATTGACTTTACATACTTTAGTTCTGAAGGCATAGAGACTCGTTCTAAAAGGTCCCGGGCAATCACTCCAATAAGAGAAAAGATGCCGGAATTGTTAAAACTTTTAGATTTAAAAAGTAAAAAACCCGAAGGCGAAGGTTTTAACAATTCTACACAGTACGTATTTAATATTTTCTATCCATCATTTATCTCAGGAAAGGATGAGAATATAAAACTAGAGATCTCGCTCAGGCAAACGCCTGTTGAAAAACCAGTCTATAACGCAATAGCCCATTTTTACAAGGATCCGTTTACAGGAGAAGATTTAATCCCCAAAAACAAGATATTGTCACTTACATTAAACGAGGCTGTGGCTGAAAAACTTAAAGCCGCGATAACAAGAAGGGATGTGGCGATTCGCGATTACTATGACTTATGGTTTATATCTGAGGCAGGGTTTGACTTTAAAAACAAAAACTTCCTTTCAATATTTAAGAAGAAACTCGAAGAAGAAAAATACAGGGATAATTATTCTCATAATTTTGGCTTGAATCAAAAA
>JAUVXY010000130.1 GCA_030603375.1 Actinomycetes bacterium
CCGGAAGACATGATAGGGTAGATGTGATCTTGCTTACAAGTGGGTACCTTCACCTGGCTTTAATCTCAATAAATATGATTTCTTTATGGGAGAAATTATCAATAAAATTTATTTTGTTTTATTAACTACATTAAGATAGGATAACACTATGGCGCTTATAAATTTAAAAGATTTATTAAATCATGCGAAAGAAAACAAATATGCAGTCGGAGCATTTAATGTAACAAACCTCGGATTCATTGATTATCTGATCGATGCAGCAATTGAAGAAAATTCACCGATTATCCTGCAAATAGCAGAGGTTCATTTCAAATACATGAACTTAGAAGAAATAGTTCCTGCTATGATAAATGCATCTAAAAAGGTAGGTGTTCCAATATGCATACACTTAGATCACGGCCAGAGCCTTGAAACTATAGTCAAGGCAATAAGGGCAGGGTTTACTTCTGTTATGTTTGATGGAAGCAAATACCCTTTGGAGGAAAACATCGCGATAACCAAAGAAGCAGTTAAAATTGCCAGCAGCGTGGGTGTAAGCGTAGAGGGAGAGATTGGTTATATAGGCGGCGAAGTTATATCAGAAGACTCACCAACTCCGCAGTCTCCTAAAAAGGAATTTTTTACCAGGGTTGAAGAAGCGGTTAATTTTTGTAAAGAAACAGGTGTTGATGCTTTAGCCATAGCTATAGGGAACGTACATGGTTTTTACAAAGGAAAGCCTGCTCTTGATTTCGAGAGACTTTCCCAGATAAGAGATGCTGTGCCAGTTCCCCTTGTTCTTCACGGAGGTTCCGGTATATCAGATGAAGATTTCAAAAAAGCAGTCAGTCTCGGCATATGCAAAATTAATTTCTACACTGCCATGTCTGCAGCCGCAGTAAAAAGAGTCAGGGAGTATTTGTCCGAAAATCCTGGTGTAGTCAGCTACCCTGATGTTGTAAAAAAAGGCATGGAGGAGATAAAAAAAGTCGTTAGAGAGCGCCTTGCTGTATTTGGCAGCAGTAATATGTGCGCTCCGGAAAAAACTATATGCATTTCCTGCTCAGAAGAAAGCTGCAATCTTGTAGATCCTAAAATGAGGCCAGCATCCAGGACTATTTTATATGGGGATCTTGTTGAAAAAATATCAAAAGAAGTAATCTCAAGCTTTTCCAAAAATAAATAAAGTGGTTAACCTCTTAAAACATTGATTTTCTATTTTGTTTCACCAATATTTTAATTTATGTGATAATATTTGATTGCTGATAATATATATTAGCAATACAAATATATTTTTAGTTTATAGATTTTATACTGGTGGTTTTATGGCTCTATTGGGATTACTGGCATTCTTTCAGATAACATTTATCCCCGGTTATATTTTCTTAAATATACTTAAGCCGCAGAAAGGCAACAAACTACAGACTATTGTCTACAGTTTCTCGCTAAGTTTATTAATCAATTACTTCTTAATATATTTTTTTACCTTAATTAACTGCTATAGGCCCTGTGTAATCTATACCATTTTAACAGTTGAAATTATCTATCTTATTTATTTCATCATGAAAAGAAGAATATATTTTTATGTTACATTTAATACAAATGCCCTGGAATCAAATCTATTCTTTACCACGGCTGTTTTAATCACTACGGTATTCTTTTATTTTTTTATTTCCAATATAAATGCAGTATTTAATAATTGGGATCCTGCATTCTCATGGAACAGGTGGGCTATTGACTGGTACTTAAATGAAATTCCTTCTCTTACTAACTTGTACCCTCAATTAATTCCGTCCAACTGGTCCCTTACCTACATGATGATGCAAACCCACCATATACAATTATTTGCAAAATTAATAATGCCGCTTTTTGCCATTTTTACTTTATTTTTATTCTTAGATCTATATCTAAAGAAAAAAAATATTACCTATCTTTCTGCCTTAATTATATATATAGTTGTTCTTTTAAATTACGCTTTAGCCTTCATTAAAACCGGTTATGCGGACATAGCAGTTTCGTTCTTTTCGCTTCTGACCCTTTATGCCATATTAAACACCAAAGAAGATAATATAAATATAAAAGACATGATTTTAATCATCCTGTTCTCTTCAGCAGCAGTCCTTACTAAACAGATCGGTTGGCATATTTTTATCATTTCCATTGGATGGGTTGTATGGAACTTGATTAAGAACAGAAAAAAAACGACTAAAACAAATATCTTGCTTGCAGTTTCTATGTTGATACTGATAGTTTTGATGACATCATCATGGTATATAGTTAAAATAATTGAAATAAATAAGGGTCTGGATTTCAGCAATCTCTTGTTTCTGACCCATGACATTTATAATGGTGCTGCTTTTATAGAAAGATTTATCCTCGGTTCAGGAAGCCTTCAGGGGGGTACGTGGTTTTTTGCGCTATTACTGCTTCTTTCTGCCATTAGCTTTTTTAATAAAAAATCAAGGTGGGTCTCAATAACCATAACCTTCCCTCTTGTTTTGCTCTGGGGGTTCTTTTTCAGCTATGACCGCAGAAATCTCATACCTTCAATTCCTTTCATAGCTTACTCCTGTGCTTTTGGTATATCTTCTATATATGACAGGTTTTTAAAAAGGAGGGCTAAAGATATAAGAAGTATAAAGGACTTGCATCCCAGTAGACTTTCTTTAATTTCCTTTATAATTCTTAATGCAGTAATAGCTGCTGTTGGTTTTACCATCATTTTAAATAAGAATATACAAAATTCTCTAATAATATGGACCTCAAATATAAAAGGAAAACCTGTGGGGCAATTCTGGAATGCACAACTAATTGACCTTGTTGCAATTACAGTTTTGGCAAGTATGTTTATGGCAATATTTTATATCTATCTTATATTAAAAAAGAAATTACCATACAAAAACTTCTATGTTAAATTGTCAGGGAAGCAAATACTGGCTGCCTTTCTTGTAATTATGATGTCAGCTTCCATAGTATCATATTTTTACACCGGCAGATTAATTTCCCAGCAGATAGAAAAGCAAAAACTTTTAGGTTTCCCTGCAATAAATAATCTTCTTTACCGTTATAAGGACAGACACGAAATTGACGGTAAAACAATTACAGATTATTACTGGGTAACTGTGCTGCCCGGCTTTGAAGATAAGAACTCTAAAATCTTTAATGAGAACAGCAACTTTGTAATCCTATCCAATTCAGATAGCATCCCCCTGGTAAACCCATTGGACCTAATTGATGATGCTTCCCATCTGCTAATATCAGATATGTACTATAACAGCAAATACTCGCAGCAGATTCAGGATAAATTAACCAGCGGGGACCTTACCCTTATATTCCACAAACTTGGATATCACTTTTTAAAAATTAACAAATAAAAAGTACATCTTTCTAATAGCTCGCTCTTGATTACGTTAACTTTTTACTGTTTATAGACTGGTGATCTAAAAGCAGATTCCTATAAATTTAAATTTAAATTGTATTAGATTATGAAAATTATTGTATAAATAATTTTTAATAATTACACAATAAATAATTTATTTGTGATATAATTATATATTATTTTTATTAAAACGGGGTTATAAAATGGTCAGGGTAAATTTAAGTATTAATGAGAAAGAATTGCAGGAATTAGATCGCATAAGTGAAAAGGAAAATATTAGTAG
>JAUVXY010000008.1 GCA_030603375.1 Actinomycetes bacterium
ATACTAAATGAAACCAATGAAGAGAACTTTGAGCACTCTTTATCAGTAATACGCCGAAGCAGGGCACTCCTGGCAATGGAAGAAATGCAACAAATATCAAAAGAAAAAGGAACGAGTGAATTAACAGAAGAAGACATTGAAAAGGAGATTAAAACTGTCCGTTTGAAGCGCCAAAGGTGATATTTGTAGAATTAGAATTATATAGCAAGCTGAGGGATTAAAATAAATAAAAATTATAAAAAGCAAATTTTAGAAGGGAAGTTTTTATGGAGGAAGACAAAAGAAAAGAACTAGAGGAAATGGCAAAAAAAATAAGAGTTGATATTGTCGAGATGCTTTGTGAGTCAGGGTCGGGGCATCCTGGCGGGTCACTCTCACTGGCAGATATATTCTCTTACCTTTATTTTAGCGGGATAATGAATATTGACCCAAAAAATCCTAACAAAAAGGACAGGGACAGGATAGTTTTATCCAAGGGCCATGCTTGTCCTGTTTGGTATGCGGCACTGGCTGAAAAAGGATATTTTGATAAATCTCATCTAAAAACTTTAAGGAAGTATGGAAGCATGCTTCAAGGGCATCCTGATATGAATAAAACTCCTGGTGTTGATATGACTACAGGATCTCTGGGACAAGGACTCTCCTGTGCAGTTGGAATGGCTTTGGGAGCAAAGTTAGACAAGCTTGGATGCAGAATATTTGCAATAGTTGGAGACGGAGAATGTGATGAGGGCCAGATATGGGAGGCAGCAATGTCGGCCTTTCACTATAAGCTTGATAACTTAATTGCTATTTTGGACAGAAACAGTCTTCAAATAGATGGTTACACAAAAGATATTATGAATAGTGAACCTATGATAAATAAGTGGAAATCATTTGGCTGGGAAGTTATAGAGATAAATGGCCACAACCTGGATGAAATCGAGAGTTCTATTGAGAAAGCTTTGAATATTAAGAATAAGCCTGTGTGCATTGTCGCAAACACTATAAAAGGCAAGGGTGTATCCTTTATGGAAGGCGAGTGTGGCTGGCATGGTAAGGCTCCTTCCGAGGAAGAAAAGGAGAAGGCTATAAGGGATTGCATGTGCAAGGCTTGAACAAACTATTTAGGAAATGTCTAAAATTTTTATAAAATAAAATGTAAATTCTTTGAGATACAGGGGGAGCTATATAATGATTCCAGAAAATATAAAAAAAATCTTGTCTAATGAAGACAAAAAAGTTGCTACAAGGAAGGCTTATGGCGAAAGGTTGGCAGAACTTGGTGAAAAAAATAAAAATATTGTAGCCCTGGATTGTGATTTGTCAAAATCTACAATGACTGCTCTTTTTGCCAGGAAATTTCCGGATAGATTCTTTAATTTCGGGATTGCTGAGTCGAACATGATTAGTGCAGCTGCAGGATTGTCTACGATGGGTAAAATCCCATTTGCTTCAACTTTTGCAGTGTTTGCCTCTAAGAGGGCGTGCGATCAGGTCAGTATCTCAGTAGCATACCCGCATTTAAATGTAAAAATTTGTGCCACACACTCAGGTGTTTCAATTGGTGAGGATGGAGCCACACATCAAGCTATAATAGATGCGGCAATTATGAGAGCAATGCCGGGGATGGTTGTACTATCTCCTTGTGATGGGACAGAGACAAAAAAAGTTATTGACAGGATTGCGGAATATAAGGGGCCTTGCTATGTTAGATTGTGCAGGGTGGCAAGTCCTGTAATATTTAACGAAAGCTATAATTTTGAGATTGGAAAAGGTATTAAAATAATGGAAGGCGGCAGTGCAACAATTATAAGTGCCGGATTTACCACCCATATTGCCATGCAGGCAGCAAGGAAATTAGAGGAAGATGGTATTGAAGTTGATTTAATAAACATGGTGTCAATAAAACCAATTGACAGCAAGTTAATAATTGAGAGCGCTAAAAAGACAGGACTCGTAATAACTGTTGAAGACCATAGTGTAATTGGCGGGCTGGGCGGTGCTGTATGCGAGGTACTTTCTTGTAATATGCCAACAAAGGTGGTAAGGCTTGGAGTTCAGGATAAATTTGGTTCCTCCGGCTCTCCTTCTGAACTTGTTTCAGCATATGGCTTTGATGCAGCAAGCATAATAAAAACAGTGAAGGAAAATATTTGTTAAAAACATGAATATTAAAAAATATGAAACAGATGCTGAAGCATTTCTGTCAGAAGTAGAAAAAGAATATTATCTGCACTTTTCAGGGCAGAAAGATAGTTTAAGCCTCAGCGGTATTTTTGACAGGTATAAATATTTGTTTGACAGGAATAATATTTTATATTTTAAAGATCTTGCGGGCAAAAACAGTGGCGAAGGCAGGAAGAAATTTTCATATCTTCTAAAATTTTGTACAGAATGCTATCTTGAAAGGGAAGTTAAGGATCTGGTTGACGGAATGGCGGCAGAGGAGGCAGAGGCAAGGGTAAATATAGAGGGGAAGATTGTGCCATTCAGATATTCTGAGGTTCTGCTGGCAAATGAAGAAGATAAAACTAAAAGGGATATAATTGAAGAGAAGCGAAATAAAATAATAGACAAGCATTTTAACAAAAATCTTTATACCTATTGGGATACTCTTCACGGACAAGCTAAAGATTTAGGGTTTTCAAGCTACAGCGATCTTTTCTCATATTTAAAAGAGGAAGATTTTTTTGAACTTGATGCTGGAATGGACAGACTTTTAAGTGAAACGCAACTTTTGTATGAAAAACACTTTGGCGGTCTGCTGGAGAGAGAGCTTGGAATAAAATTAGAAAGATCAAAAAGAAGTGATTTTGCATTTATTAAAAGAGCAAAAAAATATGACAGATTTTTTGCAAAAGACAGTCTTACCGCAATATTTAAAGATACTTTGCTTGGCATGGGGATAGATATTCAAAAGCAAGGTAATATTAATTTAGATGTAGAAGAAAGAGAAAATAAATCACCAAGAGCGTTTTGTTCTACGGTAAGGGTGCCGCAAGAGATATATCTGGTAGTTATGCCAATTGGCGGACAGGATGATTATGAGGCTATGCTGCATGAGGGCGGACATGCACTGCATTTTGGCAATACTAAAGCTGACCTTGATTTTGAATATAGATATCTGGGAGACAATGCAGTAACAGAAGGTTATGCGTTTTGCCTTGAACAGCTTATGCAAAATAGACAGTGGCTGATTGATTTTTTGAGAATTACCGATGCTGAGGCAAAGGAATTTGTATATTTTTCAAATATTGTAAAATTATGGTTTGTCAGAAGGTATGCCGGCAAATTAAAATATGAGTTAATGCTTCATGGCGGAGAGCCCATAAGTAGTAAGGGCAAAGTTTACAAAGATATTTTATCCTCTGTAAATCTAATGGAATATTCTGAAGAAAGTTATCTAAAGGATGTAGACGAGGGCTTTTATTGTACAAATTATATCAGAGCATGGATTTTCCAATCACAGCTTAAAGAATATATGCACAGGAAATTTGGTTACGAGTGGTATAGGAAGAAAAAGACAGGGGATTTTTTAAGAGAGTTATGGAGCTATGGGCAAAAATACTCTTCGTCTGAGGTACTATCACAGCTTGATTTTAAAAAGCTTGACCCAGGCTACTTAGTTGATTCTCTTACTGAGGAGATTAAAAATTATAAAAATAGTTAATTTTTGTGAGTTTAAAGAAAGGGGAAATAAGTTATAATAGTGTTTTATGTAGAATTGCTTGTTTAAACAATAAAGCTTAGAAGAGGAGAAAAATTGGATTTAAAGCAAAAAATAAGGAATATTCCGGATTTCCCTAAAAAGGGAATAGTATTTAGAGACATAACACCACTTGTCAGAGACAGCGAAGCACTAAAATATTCTGTAGAAACGATGGCCGGGCACTACAATGGCAAAGAAGTTGATGCTATATTGGGTGCAGAAGCAAGGGGCTTTATATTTGGATCTGCAGCAGCATACAAAATGGGAATTGGGTTTATCCCTGTGAGAAGGCCGGGAAAGTTACCTTTTAAAACATGCAGTGCCTCATATAATCTTGAGTATGGGAAAAATATTTTGGAAATGCACACAGATGCAGTAAATGCTGGTGATAAAATACTAATAGTGGATGATCTTGTAGCTACTGGCGGTACTGCCAAAGCAATGGCAGAGCTTGTAGAAAAAATGGGCGGAGAAGTAATTGGATTCTGTTTTTTAGTTGAGCTTGAATTTTTGAATCCAAGAAAAATACTGGAAGGTTATGATATATTTTCACTTGTAAAATACGAGTCTGAGTAAAAACATTTATAAGTTAATTATTTTTTTAAGACAGGGGTGATTTTATTGTCTGGCAAAAAAAACAAAAGTGAGAAGAAAAAAAGAAGCAGCGGAAATGGCGAGGACAAAGAATTAAAAGGCAAGATTGGAGTTGTCAACGAGGAAATAAAAGAAGAAGCTGAAAAAAGGGACGAAGAAGAAAACGAAGCTGAAGAGAAAAAGAAAAAAGAAGAAGAAGAAATGATAAAAAAGCTTCAAGAAGAAATTGATAAATTAACAATTAAAGACACAGTAATTCAGATAATGATGTCTCTTTCAAGTCTTGCATATAAGAAGATGGGTATTCCTGTTGGTATAAATGATAAATTTAAAGACAAGCAGCAGGCAAAACTTGCAATAGATTGCTTCAGTGCATTATTTAAAGTTGTTTCAGAAGAGATAAGCGAAGCTGAGAGAGAAAATCTGCAATCTTCGCTATCTAATTTACAGATGAATTTTGTTAAGGCATTTACTTAGCTATAGGAAGCAGTGTTGAATTAACTTAAAAAATTTTAAGTTAATCGCTTAAGCCTTTAATGTATTTTTTGGCTTCCCTTATTGCTATTTTTACTGCTTCTTTTGCAGTTTCAACTCTTACAATAAATGGCATATTCTCATTATCACAAGGCTGTGCTTTCCAGGTCTTCAGGCCTATTATTGGCTTGTTATATGTCAGCGAATAGCCTATTTCTGAAAGTGTCCCAAAACTTCCATCTATGGCAATTATTGCATGGCCAGCAAGGACTATAGAAACATTTCTTGCGTATCCAAGACCAGTTGGAATTTTTATGTCCACATACTTATTTGCAGTATTTTCTTCTTCAGATGGGAGTATACCAATAGTAAGTCCGCCTTCTTCTTTTGCTCCCTTGCAGCATGCTTCCATTACTCCTGTGAGCCCGCCACAAACAAGCACAGCTCCACTTTTTGCTATTTCCTTTCCCACTTCATAGGCAAGCCTGTAAATATCACTGCCAACCTTGCTGCCGCCTATAACAGATATTTTTATAATTTTGTCACTAATTTTAATCATACTGTTTTAAGCTTTATATCTATAATTTTAATAGATCAGGGAAGAATATTTAAAAATTTTAAATTGACAGGTCTGTATATGTTGCAATGTTTCCTATCAAAGGTAAAAACAGATCTAATTTTATTGCGCTCTATGTATGAGAATGACAAACAATCCACTAACCCAAAATTTATGCCGCTATACTTTTTTTCAATTTTTAATGCATTAACAAAATCTATGTAAGTGATTTCTCTGAGATTAAATATGTGAGAATTTACAGCTTCTAAGAATTTTTTGGAACAATAGCTTCCAAGTCTTGATTCAATTAAAAACCAGCACTCAACCAAAACAGGGGTAGTGATTATAAAGTTGTTTTTGTTAACATTACTTTCAAAAAAAAGTGAAGCTACACTATGATTGATATCTCTTTTATCAAAAATAGCGTATATAGCACCACTATCTATAAATATCATTTTTTAAATTTATCCTTTAAGAAGTCTTCAACTTTTTCTGAGATATTATTACTCTCTGGACCTTCTGCAATTCCTATAATATCTTTATAGCTTATTTCCCCTTTTTTAATTTCCTTTTCATCTATGAGCTTGTCAACGGCAATTCTTATTGTATCAGACATGCTTAATTTATTTTTGTAAGAATATTCTCTTAATTTATTTAATTTAGATTCATCTAAATAAATTGTTGTTCTTTTCATTTCGATTTGTTTAATAAATAATATTTTATATATGTTAACATCTATGTCATATTATATCAAATTATCTTTATATTGTAACCTATCATGCACCATTTATATTAGTTTATAAAAAATTCTTAAATTTTTGTTGAAAATATTTTTGTAGGTGTTATAATGTTCGTACATTATAAAATACTAATGTTTTCATAGTATATAGATATCTTAGTTTATATCTGAATTTTAATGAAAATTAGCAGGAAAAATAAAAACTTATAGATTCTTGGGGGAGTTAGCTGTGGAAGAAAGCACAATTTTAGATATTTTAAAAAGGAATTCAAATAAAATAACACGAGTTAACAAAGTTCCTTTTTATTTTCAACTGAAAGAAATAATTCTTAATGCAATTAGTGAACTCAAAATGAAACCTGGTGGAAAGTTGCCTTCTGAATTAGAGATAATGGAGATATTTGGTGTAAGTAGGGCAACAGTGAGGAAGGCGATTGAGGAACTGGTAATAGATGGTAGACTAGCAAGATTTTCTGGCAAAGGAACATTTATATCAGAGCCAAAGATTGAAGTAAAACTACCACAACTTTTAGGTTTTACTGAGGAATTGAAATCAAGAGGCGCAAGGCCATCTACAAAGGTTGTTTCTAAGATGGTGGGGAAAACAAGTGATAAGGTTAGAGAAAAGCTTAAAGTTGAGGACAGGGAGATTCTTATTGTGGAAAGAGTTAGATATGCAGACGAGGAACCTATTGTGTTTTCAGTTGAGTATATTCCACTTTCTCTAAATGTTAGCATTGATGAAGACTTTTCAAAATCTCTTTTTTCACTATATGAAAATAAATATTTTATAAAAATAGGATATGCTGAACACAAAATTAATGCTGGGGTTGCTACTAAAAGAATATCTAAATTACTGGATATTTCTGTTGGGTTTCCTGTTCTTATTTTTGAGAGGGTTCTCTACGATGCTGGAGGAGATAAGATTTTTTATGAGGAGTCAGTCTGTAGAGGGGATAAATATAATTACAATATTGTGCTGCAAAGAGGGGCAAAAGAGAAGTGATCATAACACCAAGGGAAAGAGTAATAAAAAGTCTTAATTTTAAACAGCCTGATAGAGTACCAATGGCTCTAGGGGGTAGTGCTTACGGAGTTACCGATGAGCTATATTTTAAGATTCTTAAGCTTATGGGAATAGGAGAAGTTACTAAACCATTCAGGAAAAATTACAGTATTAACTATTATGATGAGAGGATTCTTGACAGGATAGGAACTGATACTAGGTATGTCTGGATCGAACCTATCAGGAGAATTCCATGTGCTAAAAATGGAGAGTATATTGATGAATGGGGTCTTATCTGGAAGAAAGCAGGGCCCTACTTTAGTGTTATAAATGCTCCTCTTAAAGGTATGTCTTACGAGGAGATTAAAAATTATTCTTGGCCAAATACATTTGAAAGTTTTAGGTTTGAAAGTCTAAGCAGAATGATAGAAGATAAAAGAAAACTGTATGCAGGTAGATATGCAATTTCTCTTAGGTCTGTTACCTCACACGGTCTTTTTCAACTTGCTTGTGACTTAAGAGGGACAGAAGATTTTCTTATGGACCTTGCAACAAATAAAAGTATCGTTTTTTTAATTATAGAGAAAATTCATGAAATTATTTCTAAATTAATAGAAAGTGCTCTTGATGCTTCTTTGGATGCAGTAGATATAGTTGAGTTACCTGGTGATGATTTTGCAAGTCAATCTTCTCTTATTATTTCACCTAAAGCATTTGAGGAATTTTTTCTAACTCCTTATAAAGAGATAGTAGGATGTATAAAGGCAAAGGTGAAAAATAAAGTTTATGTCCTGTTTCATAGCGATGGTTACATGAAAGATCTACTTGATTTTCTGGTGGAAATTGGGGTAGATATTTTTCATCCCCTTGAGCCCCTCCCTGTATACTCAATTGATGACCTTATATCAATAAAGAAAAAATATCAGGGCAGACTTGCATTTTTAGGAGCTGTCGATATAAAAAAATCTCTTTCAGGGCGTCTTGCTAAGACAAAGGAAGAAGTTAAAAAAAGTATAGATATCTTTTTTAATGAAGGTGGTTATATTCTTGCTCCTGCAAATCATTTGCAGGCAGATGTTAACGAAGAAAATGTAGTTTTTATGTATGAATTTGCAAGGAAGTATAGCAGGGAGAAAGTTAAGTCTAAATATGATAATTAAAAATATAATAAATTCTTGATACTGCATATAAATCAATAAAAACAGGAAAGTGAGAAAAACTAGAAAATTAACATAAATTTTAAAGTTTATTTTATGAGCTTAAAGCTTATGCTGAAGATGCATAAAAAGTGCTATTAGATAAAATATTAGAAATATTAGAGGTAGAGAAAATAAGAGTAAGCAGGCAGTAAATATGAATAGTAGTGATAAGATTTATAGGGTAAAAGTTGGCGTGGATTTTGGGGCAAGCAAGATAATCTCTGGAGTAGTAGTTAAAGATAAAGTGATATCTTTAAAAAAAATTCCTACACCAAGAAATGGAAATAAAGAAGATATTGTTAAAAAGATATCAGAAGTAATAAATTCTTCTGTGAAAGCTTCTGATACAGATATTGACAGTATTTACTCTATAGGTATAGGAGTTCCTGGGTCACTTGACCACAAGAGACAACTATGCATGTTGCTTCCTAATGTTCCTGGAAATTGGAAAGGATTTCCTTTAGGTGTAAAGGTAGAAAAATTATTCAGTGTTCCTACATTTATTGTAAATGACGTAAGGGCAATTACTCTTGGTGAAGCAAAGTTTGGAGCAGGAGCTGGATGCAAGAACATAGCTTTAATAGCAATAGGAACTGGAATTGGAGGGGGATTGTATCTGGATGGCAGGTTATACTTAGGATCTGATGGAGCAGCAGGGGAGATAGGCCATCTTATTGTTGACAAAAGTGGATCAGCCTGTGGATGTGGAGCTCTTGGGTGTCTTGAAGCTTTAGCAAGCGGAACTGCTATAACTTCAAAAATCTTTAGACTGGTTAAACAAGGGGTCAATACTGATATGACTAAATTTATTGAAAAAGGTAGTTATGACAAACTAAATCCTTCGGTTGCTTTTAAAGCAGCTTCTTGTGGCGACTACTATGCCAACTGGATTTTAAACTCTACTTCAGATGACTTAAGTGTTGTTATTTCTAATTTAATTACTTTGCTAAACCCGGATAAAGTTATTCTTACGGGTGGGGTATTAAAGGATGCAGAAGAGTTTATTAGTAGGATCAAGGTGAAAGTAAGTGATAGGGTAAAGATGCCGCTAAACAGGATAGTAATTGAAAAAGGAAAGCTTGGGCAGAAGGCGGGAATACTTGGAGCAGCAGTTTGGGGTGAGATAATGAGAAAGAAGGAAGATTTGTAGGATGGTCTAGATATTATCTGAGGGTTTCTTAAGAGTAAATAGCAGGTTATTTTTCGGTTTTGGAAAAGTAGTAGCTAAGATAGTAAAGGAGGCAAAAGGAAAAGATATTTAATTACTGTTAGTGAAGGAGGTGATAGATGCAAAAGTAAAATGAGATTTGCTTGAGTATGACGCTACGGTACACTTTTTATATCAAACAAATCTCAAGAATGATTTTATTAAAAGTTAACTAATAAGTAAACAATAAAGAATAAGGAGGAGTAAAATGAAAAAGTCATTACTGTGGATGTTAGTGCTAGTAATTAGTATATCAATGATACTAACTTTTTCGGTTTCAGGTTGTAAGGCAACCAAAGAGGAGGCAGCACCAACAGAAGCAGCAGCAGAAGAAGTAGAGGAAGAAGAGGCCGAAGAAGCACCTGCTGAAGAGGCAGCTCCAGAAGAAAAGGTTGAACTTATGTTCTGGGATATGGTCTGGGGGCCTCCAGAATATGTAGAGACAGCAGAAAGGCTGGTAGAAGAATTTAACGAAGAAAATTCTTCAATCACAGTAACATATCAATCGATACCATGGGAAGGCTTCTATGAAACTTTTACTACAGCAGTTGCATCAGGCACAGCGCCAGATGTCAGTACCGGTGCTGGATACCAGCCGTTTCAATTTGCGGTTATGGATGAAATTTTGTATTTAGACTCTATAACTGATGAATGGAAAGCTGAAGGAAAGTTAGAAGAGTTATTTTTCCCCGGGAGTGTAGATAGTTTAAAGTATGATGGGAAACAAGTTGGTATTCCATGGCTTACAGGTAACTGGGGTATATTTTACAGAAAAGATATGCTTGAAAAGGCAGGAGTAGAACCTCCTCGGAATTGGGATGAATTTTATGAGGCTGTTAAGAAATTGAGAAAAGGTGATGAATACGGTTTTGTATATCCTTCATTAGGTCCAGTGGGTGATTGGTGTTTTGCATATTTTCTATTCAATAATGGTGGCAGGATATTTAATATTGATAAAGAGCCAGATTTTGCTAATGAAAGAAATGTAGAAGCATTGGATTTTTTAAGAAAAATGAAAGATGAAGATCTTGTTCCCGGGGGTGTTGGAAGTTATCAAACTGTAGATTCCGAAAAAATTTTCTTTCAGGGGAAGGCGGTCATGCTTTTTGGAAGTGATTGGTCAATTCCATTAATTCAGAGTCAAGGTGAAGAATTTTTAGATAAAGTTGAATATCTTCCTATTATGGAGAATAAAAATGGTGATAAGATTGTACCGGGTGGATACAATGGCATTATGGCTTATAAGCAATCCAAACATCCAGAGCAGGCTAAGAAATTTATTAAATGGTGGATTGAAAATAATGGAGATTTATGGACAGAAGGACATAGTGGATTTTGTCCAGGAACAAAACTGAATGCCAGCCTTCCTTGCATAACAGAAGGTAGATTAAGGAAAGCATTTATGGATGACTATCTCCCTAATATGGTAAACAAAACCTATCCTTATAAAGAATCTTTTGCAGAGATGGCAAATATTGAAGGGGAGATGTTACTTAGTGTGGCACTGCAACGTGCGTTAACAACCGATGAGGACTCAAAGGCAATCTTGACTGATATAAATGAAAAAATACAAGAAATCATGAGTGGTGAATAATATTTAAGAGAGAGGAGGAGGAATAGTCTCCTCCTCCTCTCTATACTTTTACAAAGGGGTGAATAAGATTCTAAATATTAATAAAAAATTTTTTCCTTTTTTATTAATATTGCCTGCTACAATAAGTATTATTTTAGTGGCTATGTATCCATTTTTTAAGGGTCTTCAGTTAAGCTTTACCGACTATAATCTTTTAAGGATGAAGGATGTACAGTTTGTAGGGATTAAGAATTTTATCAACATACTTACGAGTGATGAAGAATTTTGGAGAGTATTAGGATTTACTTTCATTTATGTATTTGGTACAGTCATTTTGAGCTATATTGTAGGTTTAGCAATAGCTTCTTTAATGAATCAAAATATTAAAGGGAGATCAATTTTTAGAGCGTTATTGCTAATCCCCTGGGTTATACCCTCTGTGGTAGCAGCAAATTCCTGGCTTTGGGTTTTAAATGATCAAACTGGTTTTATTAATATAAGCTTGATGAAGCTGGGGCTTATACAGAAGCCTCTTTTATTTATAGCAGAGCCTGCTATGGCTAAAATGACAGTTATTATGATGAGCACATGGAAATCCTTTCCTTTTATGGCGTTAGTGTTATTAGCTGGGCTACAAAATATACCAAAAGATCTTTATGAAGCTGCAGAAATTGATGGAGCTGGGTGGTGGCACTCACTTATTTATATTACAATGCCACTGTTAAAACCTGTAACCTTTGTTTCCACAATATTGATGTCCATATGGACCTTTAATAATTTTGAAAATATTTACCTTTTGACCAGGGGTGGTCCAGCAAATGTTACTCAGGTAATTTCCATCTTAACATATTATACTGCATTTTTCCGTAATAAGCTGGGATATGCATGTGCTATCTCAAGTACAATGGTGATATTTATGGTTATTATGGCCCAAATTTACATGAAACTTTTAAAGACTAGTCAGAAGTGAAGGGGTAAAATGTGAAAAGAAAAAAGTTAAATAAATTCTTTATTTATCTAATTTTAGTTATATTTGTGTTAATAATAAACTTGCCATTAATCAGTATGGTCGGCACTTCCTTAAAAGCGGAGGACGAGGTTTTATCAACTAGTAACCTTTTCCCAACTAAAATAAGTTGGGTGAACTATCAAACTGTTTTGGGAAAAACCCCTTTCCTTACTTATATAAAGAATAGTCTTATTATTACCATTTCGGTGACTATATTTAGTACAATGCTTGCTGTCCTAGCTGGATATGCTCTGTCCAGATTTACACACAAAATAAGGGTTTTTGGTTTATATTCCAGATTATTAATAGTCTTACAAATGTTTCCCATAATTTTATTATTAATCCCTTTATTTATTATTTTTAAAAGTATTGGGATTCTTAATACCCGGCTGCCTGCTATATTAATATATATAACTATCACACTTCCATTCTCTATCTGGTTGATGACTGGATTTTTTGATGGAATTCCTGTTGAGTTAGAAGAAGCAGGGACAATAGATGGTTGCAGCCAGTTCCAGAGCTTTTATCTTTTGGTACTTCCAGTTTCAAGTCCAGGAGTTGCTGCAATTGCAATTTTTTCATTCATATTCTGCTGGAACGAATATTTACTAGCAAGTATATTCCTGAAGCAGGATAATTTACGCACTTTACCTATAGGATTACAAACCTTTATTCAGCAGTATACATCAGCGTGGGGCTCATTAATGGCAGCATCTACCTTAACCATTATACCTACTATTATATTTTTAATTTTTATGCAGAAGTACATTATTCAAGGATTGACAGCAGGAGCAGTAAAAGGATGATAAATCAGTTTTTACTTAAAATCTTATTATACAAACCAGATAAATAAAAAGTGTACTAATCAGGTATGACATGAATAGAGGCAATACATATAGTGTATGATTTCAAGTTATGTTTTAAAGAGTTTTATGCTCTTTTAGGTTTAATCATAATTGATTTTATAAAAAAATAATGGGGAATTTTAACAATGTCAAAAAAACCGTATGGTTCAGGGTATTTCGGGAAATGGATTGAGGATGAGTTTGGACTACCTGCTTACCTGTATACCTGTAACCAGACTATAGATCCTAAGGCAGCTACACCAGTGAATAAAGTATGGAGAACTCCAACAGATCATTTACATCAAATAGGAAATGACCGCCTGGTAGGGGTAGCATCTAACTATGGTTACGTCCAGGTGCGTCAGGATGAAGGCAGCCCTAAATTTCTTAATGATTATGACCCCAAAAGGGCTCAGTATGCTGGTGGATTTGGCTATCTTACTGATGGCAGAGAAGTGCTCAGCACACTCTATACTGGTTCTGTGAAAGAAGAATTTGAACGCATTTTTGGAATAGGTTATGTACGGAAAGTTGTAAAAGGAAGAAGTTATACAGTTGATCAGATAATTTTTGCTCCTTTTGGTGATGATCCACTGATGATCTCACAGGTAACTGTTACTAATAATTGCAATATACCAGCTGATCTACGCTGGGTTGAGTACTGGGGATGTCAAATGTATCAGTTTTCATTCCGGTCACTAAGTATTGCCAGGTTTAAAAAGGATTTAAATAGTTGCCCGGAACTGCGCCGCAGGTTTGGGCAACGATTTATACATAATTTCAGTAAAGTAGATGGCAGGGGGCTAATAGATGAAAAAGAATTTATAGGAAGAAGCAAAGAGGACAGAAAAAATTATTTGGTAATGAAAATGGTAGCTACATTGGGGGGGCAGTTGAGTCTCCTGCGCAAACTGAATCCAGTCAGCGAAGCTTTGGTAGAGGATCTTGCTCCTCCAGCTACATTTTTATCCTCCGTGGATGCTCCTGCCGATGGTATGTATACTGATGCAAAAAAGTTTTTTGGTGATGGTGGCGCAAAAAATCCAGATGGGATAAAAAAACCTCTTTCTATGAACCTCTCAGATGTTGGTTCTGAAAGTGGTATGTTTGTAGAACGCAAATTATGTCTTAAGCCTGGGCAAAGCAAAACTCTTTATTTTGCATATGGATACTTACCGAAAGGATTTAAGTTTAAATCTCTTCTATCTAAATACAGGAAAGACCTTTCCCAACTATTGCAAAGGTCATGTGCAGCATGGAAAGAGTACGGTATCAAGCTGAATATTTCTGATGAGCCATGGGTAGGTCGTGAAGTAATGTGGCACAACTATTACCTGCGAAGCGCCTTGACCTACGATAGTTTTTTTAAAGAACATATACTCTCGCAGGGGGGAGTGTATCAGTATATTTTTGGATTTCAGGGAGGTGCTCGTGACCCATTGCAACATGCTCTACCATTTATTTTTACACAGCCAGAAATTATAAAGGAAGTTATAAGATACACTCTAAAGGAAGTACAATCAGATGGCAAAATACCTTTTGGTATTGTAGGTAGCGGGACAGTTATGCCTGCTCCTTTTTGTCCTAGCGATTTACAGTTGTGGCTTTTATGGATAGCTAGTGAATATGTGCTAGCTACAAGGGATACAGAGTTTCTTGAGGAAATGATACCTACATATCCTGTATATGGTCGCAAAGCAAGCAAAAAGAAAGTAGAAGATATATTGAAACTCTGTTACCACTATACGGTTGAAAAAATAGGGGTAGGTGAGCATGGTTTGATGCGTCTCTCAAATGGTGACTGGAATGATGGCATTGTATTAGAGTTTGTTACTAAACCAAAGGATAGAAAGGCTATACGCAAATACGCGGAAAGTGTGCTAAATGCATCTATGGCATCCTACGTACTAAAACTGTACTCACACATGCTTACCTATATGGGTGATACTGAATTAGCTAAAGATTCTTACAAGTATGCTGTAGCACAACGAAAGGCTGTAGAGGCTCAATGGGCTGGTAGCTGGTTCAGGCGGGCATGGCTTACTCCTAAGCTGGGCTGGGTTGGTGAAAAGGAAATGTGGTTAGAGCCCCAGCCGTGGGCAATTATAAGTAAAGCTGCTACCCAGAAGCAAAAAGATATACTTACTGGCTCAATTGACAAATTAGTTCGAAGACCTTCTAAAATTGGTGCCAGACTGCATAGCAGTCCTGTAAGAAAATCAGAGATTGGAATGATGACAAATGCTGGTATCTGGCCATCAATTAATGGTACATTGATCTGGGCACTATCTCTGGTGGATGAAAAGATGGGCTGGGATGAATGGAAAAAGAACTCACTGGCAATGCATGCTGAAGCCTACCCTTGTCAGTGGATTGGTGTATGGAGTGGTCCGGATACCTATAACTCGGATCTTTCTTTGTATGAAGGTGGGACTCAGTTTGATGAGTCTATAATATCAGGCAAACCATCATCATTTATAGAAAGTCTTGCTGGTGGGATAAATTGGACTGATTTTCCAGTTATGAATTTACATCCTCATGCATGGCCGCTCTACAGCTTGGCTAAAATAATAGGCGTGGAATTTACATCTGATGGTGTGAAGCTAGCACCAAGGCTACCTAAGAATGAGTATAAATTTTCTTCGCCACTATTGGGACTAGAAAGATCAGCTGAAGGGTACAAAGGGTGGTATGCTCCTGTAGTAGCAGGCGAGTGGAATATTAAGTTATATTTAGATCATAATGAGCAAAGTATGTTTTCATATGCTGAAGTAAATGGTATGAGGCAGTCGCTTAATCTTGCCACAGATGGGGCATTTCAATTTACTGGTAAAAGTGAATCTGGCAAGCCTCTGCTCTGGGTAATCAGGTAGTAAACTATTAAGAATTGAATATTTATAAAAAACATTAAAAATTTTATTAGAGAGGGAGGATACAAATGAATAAGATATATCGCGTAAAATCTGGAAGCATAGAATTGGCAGTGGAAACTTTTGGTAAAGGGCTACCTCTGATTTATGCCCATGGATTATTGTGTAACCGGAATTATTCACGTAATAGATTGATGCCACTTGCCGATAAATACAAAATAATTATATATGATGCTCGAGGTCACGGTGATTCTACTCCAGTCACGGATCCTGTGCTATATAATGCTGACAAAATGGCTGGCGATACAGGAGTTATTTTAGATGCTTTAAATATAGAGCAGGCAATTGTTGGTGGGGAATCTATGGGGGCTGCAACTGCTCTTCTTTTTGCTCTAAAATGGCCCAAACGTGTTTTAACATTACTACTAACTGCTCCGGCCATTAGTGATAAGCCTAACATTGAGGCTGAGCAATTTGCTATGTTGGCTGATGTTATAGCAAATAAAGGTATGGATACCGCTATTGAAGAAGTTAGAAGACAGTGGGCAACAAAAGGAGCATCATCTGAAACTACAGAAAGCTTTATAACAATGCTTCGCTCACATAATCCTGACAGTATAATTGTTGCTTGTAACACTATTAAGGATTGGGTTAATTTATATGACCCTTTACTCCTGAAAGAGCTTAATTTTCCTGTGCATATTTTGGCTTGGGAGGGTGATCCTGTTCATCCTATGGAGCTTGCTAATTGTCTTAAAGCATCTTTTAACCAGGCTAGTTTAAAGATAATTGATTCACCTTTCAAGTCGCCTGAAGATTTTTCTATTGTTGGAAAAGTCTTTCTTCAAGAGCTTAATGGATTGAAGTGAGTAGCATAGGCAATAAATATTATTTTTAAAAACTAGTATAGAGAGTAGGAAAAGATTATAGGTAATATTCTGAAAATAAGAGATGGTTTCAGATGAGAAGTTGGGGAAGATAAAACTACAAGAAAAATGGGAATTATAGATGAGGAAGACATAGGTTGGATGTTATATGAGAAATAAGGAAATAAGAAAAAAGGTTGAAACTAATTTAGCGAATATATTTACAAATGGAAATCCAGTATATTTTTCAGCTGTAAAATCAACTGATAATGATAAAGATGAACTTACCTATACCTGGTATATAGACCGGGAAGAAATACCTGGAGAAAAAAATTCAAAAAACATTAATTGAATAAAAAGTGCTAATTTTTGGCAGATTATTTTTAACCTTGAAAGGGATAAAATTTTATGCTTCAAGAAGTTGTCTCTAGAAAAACAAAAAATGATTTGGAAGTATTAGAAAAAGCCGGAATTCTTAAAGATTTTTAAAAGCCTAATCTATTTTGAAGATGCCGAAAAAGACCCCATGCCAAAAATGATAATTCCCATTTCCTGGAATGAAGTAAAAATTTTTTTTGAGGAAGGAATTCATAAAATCCAATCTCTCAAGTAATAATAATCAACAAAACCATGTTGACCACAGTGACTATATTGATATACAATTAACAAAAAAGATATAATTATTATATAAAAACATTTTAAAAAAAGAGAAAAATATTAAAATGAAAGCTACTTTAGAAAAATATAACATAAGGGATACAAAAAAACATTACTGCGATATAAATAATAAAGTTTTATCTGGCCTTGAAATTATAACTTGTAAAGCCAATACATCAAAAAACGTTTCCCATGTTAAAAAACAGTATATGGACCATCTATTGAAGAATATAAAATTTAGTATAAAAGAAGAATTTGATAAAGAATTAAAAGGTTGGACTATTTCTGTTAATGAGTTAAATCTTTACGGAGAAGGTGCCACAAAAGAAGAAGCCACTGAAGATTTACTGAATTCCATATTAGAGTTTGCAGAGATATATTTAGAAAAAGTTGATCTTTATTCCAAGGTTGAATCCATAGAAACTCAGATCTACATGTTAAAAGTACTAAGATGCCAGGGTAATAAAGATATCTTAAGGGAAGAGTTAGGCTTACGATATGCCCGTAAGATTTGACCATAGGAAAATTAAAAGATTATTAAATTATTTTAATATGAAGTCTGTAAGAAAAGGCAGTAGTTTATATGAAGGTTTTGGTAAGGATGGTAAGTGGAGAAGGTGTAAATTTGACTATCATAAAGACAGAGATCTAGTCAAAACTGGAACAGCAAAAGTAATTGCCGTCTCTTTGGGTTTTAAAACTTGCTTAGAAATGAAAAAATTTATAGATAAAAAAATGTAAATGAAGGATGATTATAAAAGAAAAAATTAACAATGCACAGGAGCTGCTAAAGGATTACAAAGGTAAGGACTATACCTTTGGGATTGATTGCCTGGATATTCTTGGAAATTATGTCAGTGAGTTTGGTGACAACACATTACTTATAGTATCAGGAAGCAGCTGGGCAAAACCGCTGCGCAAAAAAATACTAAATATACTCCGAAGGAGCGGGATAAAGATACTTGCCGAGATTGATACTCCAGCTCCAAATACTCCGGCTAGTGATGTTATAAAATTAGCCGATGCTATTAAGCTAACCTGTCCTAAAAGCATAACTTGCGTAGGCGGAGGCTCTGCCATAGATTGTGCAAAAGATGCGAATGTTCTTGCGTCCATAAGCCCTGAAAAAAATGATTTGGAACCTTTTTTTGGCGTAGACAAAGTTAGTAAAATAGCGCATGAAAAAAATAAAAAACTCATACCGCTTATTGCTGTTGAAGTGGCTTCAGGATCAGGGTCGCATATTAGCAAAAATGCAAATGTTACGTATATTGAAAAGAAGCAAAAAAAGTTGATAAGCGATGATATTATAACTCCGCAAAGGGCAATATTTGATTACTCTACCACTACTACTGCACCACTGGATCTGACAATAGACGGGGCACTGGATGGGCTTGCTCATTCACTCGAGATTTATTACGGGACAGGCATAAACAGCAAAGATTATAAAAAAATAGAAAAAGTTTGCCTTATATCAATTGC
>JAUVXY010000127.1 GCA_030603375.1 Actinomycetes bacterium
ATAAAAGTACAAAATTTATTATAGAAAATAGTGATGGAATAACATGTGTGTCTGAGTACTTAAAAAATGCCACTCAAAAAATTTTTAAAATAAATAAAAAAATAAGTGTTATATATAATTTTGTGGATACAGAAACATACATAAGAACCGATGAGAGTAAAAAGAAAATGGAATTCATTAAAAAAGGCGACAAAGTTGTTACCCACATTTCTAACTTTAGACGTGTAAAGAAGGTAGATAGTGTAATAAAAATATTTTATAAAATAAGCACGGAAGTTAAAAGCAAACTGCTCCTGATTGGAGATGGTCCGGAGATGTGCGCATGCAGGAATTTGGTAGATGAATTAGGGTTAGAAAATAAAGTAATTTTTCTGGGCAGGCAGGAAAATGTAATCCCTCTTTTAAAGGTAAGCGACCTTTTTTTATTGCCGTCTACCAATGAAAGTTTTGGTCTTTCAGCCCTTGAAGCATTAAGCTGCGAGGTTCCAGTAATCGGAACAAAGGTGGGAGGATTAAAAGAAGTGATAATTCACGGCAAGAGTGGTTTTGTGTTTGACCCACATGACATAAGTGCCATGAGCGAAGCTGCAATTAGATTACTGAGCGATGAAAGTATGAGAAAAAGGATGGGGATAGAAGCCAGAAAGAGAGCTAAATTATTTGACAGCAGTTTGATAGTCCCTCAATATATGGAGTATTATAAAGAAATTTTAGAAAAGTAAGGATTTTTATTAGCTTCAAAAATAGAAAGGAGCAGCTATGGAAATTTTTGGCAGGGAGCTAAAAAAAGAAGATGTTTTAAAAAAGGTTGGAGATATTTCTCAGCTTGGAGGAGTAAAATGCTATGAGTTTACTGACGGGCTTCGCAGGGGAATAAGGGCCGTTGACATGAAGAGCCCCTGCGGGATTGACATGACTGTCCTGCTTGACAGGGCAATGGATATATCGTATCTGTCATATAAATCTATCCCTGTAAACTGGAGGTCTGCAACAAGAGAAACTTCGCCAGTATTTTATGAGAGCAGGGGTGCTGAGTGGCTGAGAACTTTTTATGGAGGCTTGCTCACTACTTGCGGCATGACTTATATGGGGGCCCCAAGCGTAGACAATGGTGAAGAACTCGGGCTTCACGGCAGGATATCAAACTTAAGTGCCGAGAATGTTTTGGCCGATGGAAAATGGGAAGGTGACAGTTATGTTATGTTTGTACAGGGAAAGATAAGGGAAGCAAAAGTATTTGGCGACAAGCTTGAACTAACGAGAAAGATTACTACATGGATGGACACCCCCAAAGTGGTAGTTGAAGATTCTGTAGAAAACATTGGTTCAGAGAAGTCTCCAATTATGATGCTGTATCATGTAAATATCGGCTATCCTGTCCTGGACAGCACATCCAGTCTTTTAGAATCCAAAGCTGAAGTAACTCCAAGAGACGGGGAAGCTAAAAAAGGAATTGACAAATTTTCTAAATTTTCTGAACCAATTTGCGGGTTCAAGGAACAGTGCTACTTTCATGATATAGAAGCAGACAAAGATGGCAACTCAAATATTGCAATTGTAAATCCTGATTTTAACAATGGCGGGGGCATAGGAATATGGCTGAAGTTCAATAAAGATAGTCTTCCTTATCTTGTACAGTGGAAGCAGATGGGAATGGGAGAGTATGTCTGCGGAATAGAACCTTCAAACAGCCTTGTCAGAGGCAGAAAAATAGAAAGAGAAAAGGGAGCTTTAAAATTTATAGAACCGGGTGAAAAAATAAATTACAGATTGGAATTTAATATACTTATTTCAAATAAGGATATAGAAGTATTTAAAAATAAATATTGTTAAAAATCTAATAAAACATCAACACTTTTTTGACAATAATAAAAAGAGAAATTATAATAATTTATTATTTTGTTATTTATTTCAGCCATTTATCAGAATAACTATAAGGAGAATATAAAATGAATAAAAGGTTTATTAGGATACTGTCTGTTTTATTTGTCCTCATTTTGTGCATAAGTTTTTCTTTTCTAGGTTGTGCCGCCAAAGAAACAGTGTACGAACTTACTCCGCAGGACAAGGTATTGCTAACACAGCCATCAGTTTGCTTTGTGAATGCATATTTCTGGGGTTATGTGCTTGACCCGTGGGATAATATCTGGAGCGATGCTTATTATTGGGCTTTTGTAGGAACCGGGTTCTGCGTTAATCCTGAAACAGGGCATATTGTAACTGCGGGCCATGTAGTAGAAATTAGTGAAGTGGATTTCAGGTATGACTTGATATATATGTACCTGATGGACACTTATGGCGATCAGCTTGATGATTGGACTGACGATGAGTGGAATTGGGCTTATGAGAATACAAAAGTTGAAGGATATGACGGCGGTCCCTATGACATGGACATCTATGTTCAGTTTAATACTGCGAGCGCAGGAGTACCTGATAATCCCCAGGATATGGAAACATTTATAAGAGCGGAACTTTTGGATTACAGTGGTTTTGACCAAAGGGACACTGCTCTTATCAGAATACAGCCGCAAACAGGAAAAGCTCTTTCCAGTGTTATTGTTGGAGATTCTTCGAAGGTAGAGACACAGGACAGCCTTACTATTATAGGCTATCCATGGACTTCTGATATTGGTCAGGAAAATATGTTAAATCCTACCATAACAAATGGCAGCGTAAGCGGCAGATTAATGCTCGGCGGAACAGAAGTACTTCAGGTGCAGGGAGATGCCAGACCGGGAAATAGCGGTGGACCTGTAGTAAATAATAAAGGCGAGGTTGTTGGCATACTTACCATGGGCACAGATGACACAAACAATTATCTGAGGCCAAGTAATGATGTAAAAGAAATGTTAAGCAGAAATGGTGTTACAAACAAACTTGGAATAGTGGATGAAGAATTTAAAAATGGATTGGTGATGTATAGGTTAAAACATTATTCTAAAGCTATAGAGCACTTTAATGCTCTGTTAAATTTAAGCCAGAGACATCTATTGGCTCAGGAATATAGATCAAAGGCACAGGAAGCTATTAATAAAGGAGAGGAAATCCCATACAAAGAGGGAACTGAAATTAAAATAATGGAACCGGGAGCCTCACAGGAATAAGATGTACTGATAAACATAAATATCATACTTAAATTAGCAGTGTCTGGGTTTTAAGCCCAGACACTGCTTTTAACGGCCTGAATTTTTAATTTTTTAATTGTTTTAGAAATTTAATTATGCTATTATAATTTGCCAGGTAAAAATTTATATAATTAAGATGGATCCTATTAAAAAAGGTTGTACAATTAATTGTAAGAAAAGAATTTTCATAAAATTCTTAGACTGTGTAAACTTTGGCGGTCTTCTTTTATGCATTCTCAGCATTTTAGTCTGTCTGCTTTCGGTCGGTATTTTATCCTAGCTGCTGGGGTAATCACTGTTTTTACTTTATTATTCCAATTTTGTTATTGTTTATTTTACCAGAACGGTTATTTTTCAGTAGTGAATTGTAAGTATTTTTAAATTGTTTGATTTATAATATATAGAATATGAAATTACCTATTATTTAAGCGTAAAGAGAATTTAAAAAACAAGGAGGAAATTTGAGAAGCGATGATATGAAAAAGGGGATTGAAAGAATCCCTCACAGATCAATTTTAAAATCTTTAGGTTATACAGATGACGAGATAAAAAGACCAATTATAGGGGTTGTAAATTCAGCAAATGAACTGATACCAGGACACATGCATCTTGACAGTATTGCAGAAGCAGTAAAAGCAGGAATAAGGACAGCAGGAGGCACTCCTCAAGAATTTTCTACCATAGGCATATGTGATGGTGTAGCCATGAACCATGTTGGAATGAAATATTCTCTGGCAAGC
>JAUVXY010000114.1 GCA_030603375.1 Actinomycetes bacterium
TTTGTCTGTTCCATTTATACTCAGGGGGTTTATTTACATGGCAGTTATTTTTGCTGCTGAATTTTCTTATGGCCTTCTGCTAAAACTTATAATTAAAAGATGTCCATGGGAGTATAAGTCAAAATGGGCGGTAATGGGTGTTGTAAGAATAGATTATCTGCCCTTCTGGCTTGTATTCGGCTATGTGCTTGAACTAATATACAGGGGATTTATAGCGATTACTATTTATTAAGTGGAAAATATGAATATTCAAAAGAGCAAGCAAAAAGATAAAGGAACTTTATTTATATGCGCAACCCCTATAGGTAATTTGGAAGATGTAAGTTTCAGACTTGTAAGAATATTGGGCGAGGTTGACTTAATTGCTGCAGAAGATACAAGGACCATAAGGAAACTTCTGGCAAGATATGAAATTTTTAAGAAAAATATAGTTAGCTGCCATAACTATAGCAGTGAAAGCAAGATTGCACATATCTGCCGGAGACTCGAAGAAGGGGCAAACGTGGCTCTGGTCTCAGAATCAGGAATGCCGGCAATTCAGGATCCCGGCTATCGGCTAATAAATAAATGCATAGAAAAAGGAATACCTTTAGAAGTAATACCCGGACCGAATGCAGCTGTTAGCGCGCTTGTTTTAGCAGGGCTTTCGACAGATAGTTTCCTTTTTGCCGGGTTCCCGCCAAAAGCAAAAGCTAAGAGGAAAAAGAAGCTTGCAGAGCTAGCCATGTTTCCCTGCACCATTATATTTTATGAATCACCAAACAGGGTAAAAAGGTTTCTTGCAGAGCTTAAAGAAAGTATGGGTGACAGGAAGGCATGCCTGGCAAGGGAAATAACCAAGCTGTACGAAGAAATTATAAGGGGCAGTTTGTCATCTATTTTGTCTGAACTTAAAGAAAGGGAAATAAAAGGTGAAATAGTAGTTGTAGTGGAAGGATACAGGGGTGAGCGAATAAAAAATTACACAGAAGATGACCTGAAGGAAAAGCTGCTCGGACTCCTTGCACAAAACATATCCAAGAAAAATGCTCTAAAAATTATTTTAGCCAGGTATGACATAGACAGGCAAACATTGTATAATATCTCAACAAAAATTTAGAAAGGTGCTTAAAAATTTTAACATGGACAAAGAAAAATTTTACATAACAACTGCAATACCATACATGAATGCCAAGCTCCATCTTGGCCAGATTTATGAATTTATAATAGCTGACATAATGGCCAGATTTAACAGGCTTGCCGGGAAAGATGTCTTTTTCCTTACCGGTGCAGACGAGCATGGCCAGAAAATTGAAAAGAGTGCACAGAACAAGGGAATATCCACAAAAGAGTATGTTGACAAAATGGTGGCAGACATGAAAAGGCTTCTTAAACTGTTTTGCATCAGCAATGATTCCTATATAAGGACCACTGACAAAAAACATGAAATGGTAGTGCAGGATATTTTGACCAAACTTAAGGAAAATGACGATTTATACAAAAGTACCTATAAGGGCTGGTACTGTGTTCCCTGTGAAACTTTTTTGCTTGATTCTCAGCTGGCAGATGGGAAATGTCCGCAGTGCCGGAGAGAGGTTGAAAAGGTAGAAGAGGAAAATTATTTTTTTAAGCTGTCAAAATATGAAGAAAGATTATTTAACTATATTAATGATAATCCTGATTTTATAATTCCTGAAACAAGGAGAAATGAGGTTTTGGGACTTTTAAAACAGGGCTTAAGAGATATTAGCATATCAAGAACTACGGTTAAGTGGGGAGTTCCTATTCCGTTTGACTCTGACCATAATTGTTATGTATGGGTAGATGCCCTCATAAATTATATTTCAGCACTTGGATACGGCACAGAAGATGACAGCTTGCTTAAAAAATATTGGCCTGCAGACCAGCAGCATATCGGAAAGGACATTCTTAAATTTCATACTCTAATATGGCCCGCAATTCTTATGTCTTTAGGAATCAAGCTCCCAAAGCATATAATAATTCATGGATGGATAATGCTTGGCAAAGAAAAATTATCCAAGTCAAAGGGGATAACTCTTGACCCGGATGAGCTCTCGGACCGGTATGGAGTAGATGCCATCAGGTATTTTTTAGCAAGAGAAATATCATTTGGGCAAGATGGGTCTTTTACTCATCAGTCAATGGTTAAAAGATATAATGCTGACTTGAGCAATGACATTGGAAATCTTGTCTCAAGGACAGTAGCAATGGTAAACAAGTACAGAGACGGTGTTATTCCAAATAAAACCATAAGTGATGGGATTGTACAAAAAAAATGGAACGAGACAAAAATTCAGGCTGTAAAATATATTGAAGATTTTAAATACTCTGAATATCTTATGAAAATATGGGGGTATATAAATTTGACAAATAAATATATTGAAGACAGCCAGCCGTGGAAAATAGCCAGGAGCAGTGAGGACTCTGATATAAAAAAATTGGACAGCATATTGTATGATTTGGTGGAAGCTATAAGGCTTTCTGCTTTAATGCTTATTCCCTTTACTCCCTCAACCTGTGAGAAGATATTTAAGCAAATTGGAATCAGCAAAAGAAACGAAGAGTTTAGTCTGGACATTGACGGAACCTGGGGCGTATTTGAAGGAGGCGTAAAAGTTGGGGAAAGGGAAATACTGTTTCCAAGGATAGAAGAAGATAAACAGGAAAAGCAGTAGAGCCTGTAAATAAAACAAGCTAAGTTCCAGAACCTGATTATTTTAGCAGTGCTTCAAGCACACAAAAGATGCAAAATGAGTGGTAATAAAAAAGAATATTATTTTATTGATACGCACGCCCACCTTGGAATGCTCAAAGGTAAAACTCCGGAAAAAGCTGTAGAAGACGCCGAAAAAGAGGGTATAAGGTACATCATAAATGTAGGGACCAGTCTTGAAGACAGCAGAATGTCTATAGATTTCTCTAATAAGTTTACAAATGTTTTTGCAAGCATCGGCATGCATCCCCATGACGCATCAGGATTTGGTAAAAAAGAAGAGTTTGCCCTTGAGGTTCTTGTAATGGGCCGTGGTGATGAATCTGAATGCAGCACAGAAAATAATAGCCGGGCAAATATAAAGAAAAAGCATAGCAGGATAATTGCAATTGGCGAAACAGGATTTGACTTTTACAGGAATTTATCTCCAAAAAAGGATCAGGAAGAGGCTTTTATCTCACAGATTGAGCTTGCTATAAGGTATGATTTGCCGGTAATTATTCATGACAGAGATGCTCACAATGATACGCTCAGGGTTTTAAAAAAGTATGCAGGGAACAAAAATTTTAGGGCAGTTATGCACTGCTTCTCCGGGGACTCCGGTTTTGCAGAGAAATGCCTTGACCTGGGTCTTTTTATATCGTTTACAGGTGTTGTTACTTTTCCAAGTGCAAAAAGCGTAGCAGAGGCAGCAAGCGTAGTTCCGATTGACAGGATTTTTTTGGAAACCGATTCTCCTTTTTTGGCCCCGCAGGCTAAAAGAGGGAAAGAAAATTATCCTGAGTATGTAAAATATGTTGCCGGCAAAATAGCAGAAATTAAAAAATTAAGCATTGAAGAAATTGCTTTTGTTACTTCTAAAAATGCTGAAAAGTTTTTTTCCTTAAACAGGAAATTATGAAACAGCAGTCTATTTATTAGGGCATATTAAAAATGGATATCTACATTAGCTCTCCAGCCAGAGCCGCTCAAATATTAAATCAATACGGGATAAAACTAAAAAAAAGTTTTGGCCAAAATTTTCTTATTGACACTAATATTGCCAGGAAAATAGTACTGTACTCTAATATTAAACCACAGGATGTAGTGCTGGAAGTGGGCAGTGGAATAGGCAGCCTTACGGAAATCATGCTTCCTTGTGTAAAAAAAGTAATCTGTGTAGAAATAGACAAATTTTTGTCGGTGGCATTTAAAGATATCTTTGAACATGAAATCGGAAGGAAAATAGAGCTTATTGAAAAAGATGCCTTAAGGCTTGACTATGGCGAGATCAGTAAAAAATACAGGATAAACAAAATGGTTTCAAACCTTCCTTACAAAATAGCAGCTCCCCTGATATTAAAAATTCTTCTGGAGGAAGAAAGCATTGAAAGCTTTTGCGTGACCATTCAAAAAGATATTGCAGACAGATTAATATCGCAGACAGGAAGTAAAAATTATAGCTCGTACACTGTAAAGGCAAATTTTCTTGCTAGTTTTAAAATATGCTTTCCAATTTCAAGGAGTTGTTTTATGCCGAAACCTCTGGTGGATTCTGCAGTAGTAAGAGTTAAGAGAAAAGATATTAAAAATATTTTTAAAGATTTTTTTTGTGCTGACGCAAATAGTTCCGGCACAAAGGATGCAATAACCGATTTTTTTGGTTTCATTGATGGCTGTTTTTTACATAGGCGGAAAAAACTTGTTAACTAGCTTGAAAAAAGAAGAATAAAAAAAAGCAGTAAATAATATTTTTTATTTAGT
>JAUVXY010000091.1 GCA_030603375.1 Actinomycetes bacterium
AAGCTTTCCAATTGATTCAAAATCTGCAGGAACCCAGTAATCTAAAAAAACATTTGGCCAGGAGCCAGGATTATTTTTATTAAGAAGTGCAGGTGGTGCAATAACGAGTGTTTTGCCATCAATTTGGCCTGCAAGCATTGCGGATATATATGTCTTGCCCAGACCAACAACATCTGAAACAAATACACCCCCGTATTCCTCCAATATCCTCTTTGCATTTAAAACTGCCTGCTTTTGATATTCAAGATCCAGATGCTCGCCTGGTTTGTTTTTAAGAAATATCTCACCTGTTTGAGAAAGCTCATCTTTGAAATATTCATATAAGAATTTTAGATATAGCTCATAAGGGGTAACATCCTGCTTTAACCATGTTTTTGTTGTAACGGTTTGAATATATTTTTCGCTTACATCAACTGCATCTTGCCAGAGCTGGTTAAATTTCGTTAGGGCAAAATCATAATCTGCACGGTTTTTTAACTCAACATTAAACTCAAGATTATCAACTAAACCCGATTGGCTGAAATTGCTTGAGCCGGTGATAACTCGGCCAATATCTCTGTCCCCTTCTGTGAAAGTCATTATATAGAGCTTTGCATGAATATTTTGAGACGGATAAGCTCTAATCTCCAGTTTTTTTCTTTTGATCCATTCCATAAATTTGGCAGTACCTTCTTCAGTTTCTTTCTTGTCTTCTGATTGTTCAAATTCATTTATAGTTAGATTTTCAAATTCTTCTTTTACCTCAGAATGAGAAAGTTGAAATTGAAGCTGCTCTTCTAACGCTGAAGAGGGTGAAAATGTCTTATCTGAAATTAATTGTGTTGTGTAAGAATTTGCAGATTTATTTATTAAATCAACTACTTGCTTGCTGGTGCTAATTCCAATAAGTATTCTTATTTTTTCTGTTTTTTCCAGTGATTTGTAAAGTGCGTGGAAACCGCTTGAGTAAAAATAACCAACAAGGCAGTCAAAAAATCGGGAATCTTTAATTAAAACTTCAAATCTATCTTTTAAGGTTTTGTCTGCTTCATTTGTTATAAAGGTTAGGTCAGTATTCATTTTTTTAACCAGGTTAAATTATCTCCGCAGTAAATTATATTTTCTAATTTCAATATCAAACCTTTCTTTTATAGCTACTATTAAATGCATATTTTATCATTTTTAAGCATTATATTCTTTACTTCTTTTTCCTAATCTACCATGCATATATTCATATAAAAATAATCCAAAAGTATCACTGCATTAATCGGGAGAACCCATTTTTCTATCAATCCATCTAAGCCTAAAATAGATAGCATATTTTTTTAGAAGCCTGTTAATTCTGATATGTCTTATTGTTACAAAACACAAGCTAAATAAGGATATTATGATAGTAAAAACCATTAAATAAATCAGGATTTATTTTAATTGCCAACTCCTAAAATATTCTAATTTTCTTATCATATTATAAAACTTTACTATAATCTTTCTTTATATTTTTAGTACTTTAACTCCGTAATCAAAATTAAAATTTTTTCTTATTTTTACGCTTTAAAAATTTGTTAAAATCTATAACATTATCAGGGAGCCTTTCCTTTATCACATCCCACTGTTTCAGATTATTCTCTTTTCTTTTTTTCCCTTAATCTCCACATGATCCAGGAACTCATTTAGGTATTCTCTGTTTAAGTTTATGAAATCCACCAGTCGCCTCAGCCTATATTCAAAAAAGTATTCAGGATCTACTCCTAGGGCTTTGGCTATCTTTTCTATATTTTCATCTTTGGGGGCAAGATTTTTTCTTTTTACAATGTTAACCAGGTAAGTATCAGATAACCCAGACTTAATTGCAATTTGCATGTATGATAGAGCAGATTTTTCTTTTAATTCTAATAGTGCATCAGCGAAGTCTTCGTTTGTATATTTTTTACCATTACTTTTATTAGTGTTCATATTAAAAACTATTATAAAACATTTTTTGGGTTTTTAGAAAAATTTTCTTGACATTTAGAAATATTAGGTTACACTGTTAATAGTAATGGTGTCACTATTAACAGTGAGGGTAAATGAATAAGCTAAAAATGATTTTAAAAGAGAAAGATAGAACAGTAAGTTTTTTAGTTAGAAGGACGGGTATATCAAGATATAGTTTAGATAAAATAGTAAAAGGTGAAAAATCACCAATAATTGAAGAAGCTAATAAAATAGCCAAAGCTTTAAGCGAGACAGTAGAAAATATTTTTTTGCTTTTGGTACAAACACTGTTATAGGCAATGGTTTTAATACGATAATCTAATGGAAATAACAAAAGAAGAAATAGAAGAAAAATTAACTCCCCAGCAGATACAAAAGATAAAAGAAATAATTTGGAACTGGGCTGTAAGAAAGGTCAGAAGAGAAGGAAGCAGAAGAGAAAGGCCGGGGGAATTTTTTTGTAAAAAAAAGATGGCAGTAAAATATTGAGATAGAATAATGGAGAGAATAATTAATAAAAATGGATTGATTAAATTGGAAAGAGAAATGAAGATTTTAAAAAATAGCTTTGATAAATATCATCTAAATGACTGGAAATTAATTTTTGGGTGCCATGCAAATAAAAATACCAGAACAAGAAGTAAAAGTAAAAATTAAAAATGTATCTTTTACTCTCAGAGGCACAGTTCATACTATGGTAGAAGTCAGGTTGCTTGATTATATTAATTCACATAAAGATAAATTCATACCTGCAGCTGGTAAAAGAAGTTTATTGTTTAGGAGAAGTAAAAAAGATTTAGAGAAAAATGGAACTAAAAAAGAATTTTTTTGTAAATGTATTAAAAAATGGCAAGAAAAAGAAATTATCCAGTTACAGTATGGTTAGATGAAAAAGAACTCATGCTTTTAAAAGATAAGATATCAAAAACATACTTTAACCGAAGTGACTACATTAGAAAATGCTTACTTGGTAAAAAAATTACAGTTGTGCCTGGCATTAGAGAGATGGTTATTGAATTTAAAAAAATAGGAGGAAACCTGGATAAGATAACACGCTCAGTAAATAGCGGTACTTCAGCTGTGTTAGGAGATGATCTTAAAAGTATAAAAGAAGATCTAAGGGCAGTATGGGCTAAGTTGGCTGTAGTAATGAAAAAAATATAAAGGGTAAATTTATATGGCAGTTATAAAAAGCATACCTTCAAAAGGAAGAATAAAAAATATAATAAATTATATCCTATCAAAAGAAAAAACTGACAGCCGCATTATAAGCGGAAAGGACTTATCCCCGCAAAATGCTATAGATGAAATGAATACCACAAAAAAGCTTTACGGTAAAACTGGCGGCATTAGCTACTATCACATAATCCAGAGTTTTAAGCCTGGCGAAGTAGATCCAGATTTAGCTCACGCAGTAGGTATGGAGGTTGCTGAGGGGCAGTTTAAAGGACATGAAGTGCTGGTCGCAACTCATATTGATAAGGATCATATACATAACCATCTGGTAGTAAATTCAGTATCTTTTGTAGACGGCAGTAAGCTAGTCTCAAATAGAAAAACCTTAAGAGAAATTAAGCGGGATAGCAATAGAATATGCCTGCGTGAGCATCTCTCTACAATAGAAAAACCTTATGCTAAAAATCGCTACTCAATGGCTGAGTATAAGCTGGCAGAAAAAGGTATGCCTATCTGGAAAGAAGGACTGCGCTCGGCAATAGATGAGGCAAAAGGACGTTCTAAAAACTTAGTTGAGTTGAGGCAATATCTAAAGGAAAACTTTAGTATAGATATGAAGGTGCAGAATAAAAACTTAAGCTTTCTTCACCCGGATAAGAAAAAATACTGCCGTGGCAAAAAGCTTGGGCTTGCTTACAGGAAAGAAGAAATTGCAAGGTTTTTTGAAAAGAGTCCCAAGCGTAATATGGTAAACCCAGGTTTACCATACTGGAGTGGTGCAGAAAAAAAGTTAGAGTATAAAAATAAAATTTTTATGTCTGGTAAGACTGATTTTGGATTTAGTAAAGTCGGATCGGCAATAGAATCTATTACCAGTAAAATTTCAAGAGATATTGAAAAAGAAAAAATAAGGGTTGAAAAGAAAAAAGAAAACCTCTCAAGATCAAGAGAAAGGTATGTGGCTTTAGACAGAAGGAGAGAAAGATAATGGATATAAAAAAAAGAATTATAACATCTGTTTTAATACTTATTATTATATTAACTGTCCTTCCTATACTGTCATCAGTTTTAGATAAGTTTCTTGAAGTTTACAGATTTGATTTATCGCTAGTCCCGAAAAACTTTATAATAAAAACTGCTGCAAGCGGCAGGACTTATTTTAATTTTTTTACTAAAGTAAGCCCAACTAACATTTTGGGTTGGGGAATACTTGGGCTATTTTTAGTATACTCGCTTTTTGGACTCTCAGGTTTAAAACTGCAAAAAAAGTACACACAAAAAGATGACTATGGAAGCCACGGTACATCAAGATTTCAGACTCCCAGGGAAGTAAAAAAACATTATTTTAAAGATAATATAGGGTGGTTTTTAGGTTCAGACAGACCCAGTCTTTCCTACTCCATAGATATGCCTGGAGCATACCACCCCATAGCAAGCAGTCTTAACATGCAGGCACTGGTACTGGGAAGCCCCGGAAGCTTTAAGACCACAAGCTTTGTAATTCCAAATATATTTCACATACCTTATATGTATAGAAATTTAGATGAGAAAGGCGATATAATAATAACTGATCCCAAAAGCGAGATTTACTGCCTGACTTCCAAATACCTTACCAGGTGCGGTTATGACGTTTACGTTCTTGACTTTATAAACTTAAAGTATGGTGACAGCTTAAATCCCATAAATTATATATCAACTGATAAAGAGCTTATGGAAATAGCTGAAGGCTATATAAGCTCTGTAGCTGACTCAAACATTACATCTTACAGTAGCGATACTTTTTGGGAAGAATCCGAAGGGCAGCTTCTGGGGGCTCTAATTGGTTTTGTAAAAAAGATATATCCAGAAGGTCAGCAAACATTTGGGGAAGTATTAAAGATCCTTACTTCTGAAAATGTCAGAGACCCCAAAAAGGCAGTAAAATTTTTTACTGAATACAATATTGGCGGAACTCCGCTGCAGCTCTGGGATAACTTTCTCTTGGCAGAAGATAAGGTAAGGGCAAATATACTTATAGGGCTTGCGACTAAATTAAAGCTATTTTCTATAAAAGGTATAAAAAATATAACGGGCTTGACAACTGTAGATATTAAAAAAATCGGGGCTAAAAAGAAGAGGCCAATTGCTCTTTTTATACTTATGCCTGATAAGGACAGGACATTTTCTCCCATTATTAATTCTATAGTAACTACCATTTTAAACCAGCTTTATAAAACAGCTTACGGGTATGGCAATAAACTGTATAGTCCAACATTTCTAATACTTGAAGAAATGGCAAATATTGGAAGGATTCCAAACATTCAGGTAATGCTTGGCACAATGCGGTCCCGGCGTATTTACCCCATGCTTATATGGCAGTCACTTCCGCAGATGAAAAACCGCTACGGTAACTGCTGGGAAGATATACTCTCAATGTGCGATACACATCTCTACTTAGGTGTAAATGATGATTTTACCGCACAGTACTGCAGTAGGTTTTTAGGAAGTACCACTATTAAAATACAAAGCGTTAGCAGGAATATGGAAAGCTTTTTTGAAAGTAGCAGGCAAAGCCAGTCGCAAAACTATTACGCAAGAAACTTAATGCTTCCTGATGAATGCAGGAGGCTACCCCAGGGAAGACTGGTTTTAAACCAGCGTTCTTTTTACCCATCTCTTTTATATAAGGTTCAGTACCGCTACTGGGAAAGACAAGTAAGAATCTGTGATTTTTCCAATGTTAGTGATCTACCGGAGATAAAAAGT
>JAUVXY010000110.1 GCA_030603375.1 Actinomycetes bacterium
AGGGAATCCAGCGGTCCTCCCAGAACGGCCTCCTAAATTCTTGCTCAAACTTTAATTGAGCTTAAAGCTCTAATTATTTCTGTTTTTTGATTTATGTCTGTCTATTTCTTATACTCCCGTTTAAACAAATATTAAAGTTAATAAACATTATATTTTAGTTCAAATAATTATTTGCATAATATGCAAAATATATGTATAATATACATTCATAATTATGTGTAACAGTAATAAGATGGAAAGCAAAGTTGAAATAGCCATAGTGGGAGGTTCAGGGCTTACCGGAACAGAGCTTATCAAAGTTCTGCTGAATCATAGGTATGCCGAGTTGGAATACATCACATCCAGGACCTATAAAGGCAGGAAAGTAAGTGACATTTATCCGGGAATAAACTGCAGCCTGGAATTCGTTGAAAACATAGATAATCATCAGCTAAAAAAAGCAGATGTACTTTTTTTATGCCTGTCTCCTCATGACTCTATGAAGTATTTAAAAACCGTTATAGGTGATTACCGGGGAATGGTCATAGATGTGGGCTCGGATTTCAGACTGAAAGATACCGGTGACTATAAAATCTGGTACGGTGAAGAACACCTGCTGTCCCAGTTACTTAGCAGGTTTGTGTATGGTCTTCCTGAGGTTCACAGGGAAGATATAAAAGGGGCCAAATACATTGCCAACCCCGGCTGCTACCCCACCTCGGTTCTACTGGGGCTGTATCCCCTGCTGGATAGCGGTTTGGCGGATATAGATAGCCTGGTAATAGACTCGAAATCGGGGGTCAGCGGGGCAGGGAGGAAGCTAAAAGAGCCGTATCTTTTTATAAGCTTAAATGAAAACTTCTATGCCTATTCGGCTACCGGTCATAGGCATATAGGGGAGATTCGTCTTGAGCGCATTGTACCAAGCATAACCTCTATGCCGGGAAGTTTTCCTATATTTGCCATTTCCTCAAGTATCAGGTAGGTTGGGCTGTATAGTGAATTAGCGTTTTCGTACGCCGTTTTGTATAGCTGGTTTAAAATTGTAGTTACTATTGAATTAATGATTGGAGAAAATGTACGGTCCTTATTAGGCATTAATATAAATAGGGCTATTGGTTTTTCCTTTTTGGCTCCAATTTTTTTAATGTCTATTATTGTTGAACCTGTTATGTTTTTAATTCCGCTAATTGAAAATAGCTTCAGTTTTGTTGCAAGGCCTATTAAGATATTGGTCCTTACCTTATCTTCTGCCAAAAGGTAGTTATTCCAGAGCTGAAGAGGCGAGCCTTTTATATCGTATTCTTTGAAAAACTTTAATGCTTTTTCAGGATTCCGGACGTTTTCAGAAGTTAGAATTTTTAATACTTCAGAAAAGGTTTGCTGACCTTTAGGGTATATCTGCTTTACAAAACCTATTAGGGCCCCAAGCAGTTGGCCTTCGGATTCTTCCCAAAAGGAATCACTGCTGTAGGTTATTGTTTTTGAATCTGATACGGAAGCTATGTATCCTTCTGCTATTTCCATAAGCTCTTTATCGTCAGATATATAGTTTATAGGGTTAAGGCTATCCCCATATTTTAGGTTTATAAAGTCAAGTACATGCACGTCATAATTATTGCCCGTAAGGTAGTTTGCAGTTAGCGAGTACAGCTCGCTTTTTGGGTCTGTTATTGTAAGATCCGCTTTTTCTTTTAGGTTACTGTACATAAATGGTATGTGAAATATATTTGGAAGGACGAAGCTGGTAGTCTTAAAACTTCCAGGGCTTCCAAATACCGCTGTCTGCATATTAAGGGTGCTTTTTATGGGGTGATATGCTCCAGGCATTCCTATAGAGTAGTGAAGATTTTGCCTGCCGGAGCCTAAGAACAATCCAAAATTGTCCTTAAGATAATTATTTTTTATCTCTTTAGTGTTCTGGAATCTTGATGTGCCGTGGCTTCCATAAGTATCTTTTTGTGTATATCTGCTATGCAGTTTTAAACCTGACAAGCCAAAAAGTGAATATATCAAAAATAGTCCAATTATACCCCATCCTAATATATTGGCTGGGTGGGTTTTAGTAAAAAAGTTAAGATAAATTTGAGTGTTACCGGCTGTGTTTGCTATATGGTTTTTCGGGATAAGCGATAAGTTGAATTTATAAACTTCAATAAAATCTGTAAAAATTGATGATAATACAGGGAGAATAACCAGCATAATAATTAGTATTAAGATGAATGTGATAAATTTGGTTTTAGCTGTCATTATCTTTCTCTGCTTATATCTCTTCCTTTATTTTTTTCTCTTGAGTGGTATTTATGCTCTTTTGTCTTTTCAACTCTGATTTTTTCCTTTTCAATATCCCGCGCTATTTTTTTTGTGATATTATCCATTCCTGAACCAATGCTGCTTAAACTTATTTCAGGACTTCTGTTATGATAAGATGCGGTTAGCCCTTTGGAATGGCCGTATTCCCTTAAGTTTACTTTAGTTATAGAATCTCTTTCAAATTCCCTGTTTATTTCTTCTTTTATATAAGAATATCCAAGTTTATTCCCACGGCAGTATTTTTTCTTGTCCGGATAAAGATAGCTCAAGTGTTTATTCTGTATTTTCATTTCTACGTTGAAGTTCTCTTTTAGGTAGTCTTTTAACTCAACTAAGTTTCTGGAATGATCTTTTGCCTCATTTATCGCTGAGCGCAGCTGCTCTTTCCAGATAGGAATGCCTTTTTCTGCAAGCTTGTATTCAGCCATTGAGTAATAGTCCCGGGCGTATGGTTTTTCTATTGTAGAGAGATGTTCACGCCGGCATATCCTGTCGCTTTCAAGCTTTATTTCTCTTAAAGTTTCTTTGTTTGATATAAGTTTATAGCCGTCCTTAAAAGATACTGAATTTACTATCAGGTGGTTGTGAATGTGGTTTTTGTCCTTATGGGTTGCTATTAAAACCTCGTGATTTTTAAACTGTTTTTCTGCAAGTTCTACTCCTATCTCGTGAGCTTTTTCCGGAGTTATCTCATACGGCTTGAAACTTTGTATTATGTGGTGGTAGCTAATGCCGCCTGTTTTGCTGTAAAGCTCTTTTGTGGCGTTCATCTCGCTTACTGCATTTGAAGGGGAGCAGTCTTTTCCGCTTACAATGCGTTCGTCAGTTTTTTCTTTGCTTAATACATAATCTATTATATTTTTAACGCTTCCCTTTGAAGCAAGCCTTTTTATACTGCCATAAAAATTCTGCTTACTTTAATGTTTATAAGAAGTATTATATCATCTGTTTTTAACGCTGTTTTATATCTTCTTTAGTACTGCTGCTAACCTGTCCCAGACTTTTTTAAGATCCTCTTTTATGACTTTAAAATCATTTCCCAGTACGGTTAATGTTCCGTGATTTACTGCGTGGGTAAGCTGGTTTAAATTATTACCTATCCTTTTAATTTCAATTACCAGATCTCTTATGCCGGGCATTACTGCAATGTTTTTATTTAGTGAACATTTTCTAAGATAATCACTGCGGGTAAGGCTGGTTTTTGATATTTTATCTTTTAGCTGGATCAGTTCTTTTTCGTTAAGCCAGAATGCAACGAAATTTTTTCTTTTTCTGCTCATATTTTTCTAAATATGTTTTCCAATAAAGGGGTTTGGGGTCTTCCCCAAAATAATCGTAAACACTTTTACGGTAGCAAGTGTTAAACACTTGCACAACTTGCCTCCCCTACAGAATATCCGGCCAGAAGGTATATCTTATATAACAAACTTTTTATCCCGGCAAAACCATAAACCCAAAAGTGCTTGATAATCATTTTTTTATTGTTTTTTAATTTAGTAACTAATTTTAGATAGTGTGCTCGGCGCACTATTTTTTGTGTACTAAGATTTAATTTACTGATTTATTAAACACAATCTAATAATAAAACTAATAAATATTGCTAAAAGAATAATAACTAATAATGCTAACTTTTTTACTTATTTGACAAAAGTATAAAAATTTTTATAAAATTACATTAAATCACGATGACGGATAACACCTAAGGTTTTGTCCGAAGGTTACTATCCGTCTTTTTTATTTAACTCTTAGCTTATTTTTAAGTCCATCGACATAAACAAAATATTTTTTGAATTTTCGCAATAAAGCAGAATATTTCTTTGAGTTTGGAATCATAATGTTTAAGAGCTTCCTCTTCTTTAAAAGATATTCTACCAGGCAGTAAAAGTCTCCGTCACCTGAAACAATAATAGCTTTATCATAGTTAGGGAATTCAATAATTACATGCAATACCAGGTCTGCGCCAACATTGCCTTTTGTATAAATTTTTATTGCACAATGTTTCCAAACCTAGCTTTTTTAATTTTTTTAACTTCGCCTAATGCTCTTTCTACATTTTCAGGATCAGGCATAACATAATATGCTCGCCTGCCACTTCTTGAAGTTTCAGTCTTTTTTAAAATGCCAAATGCTGTAAGTGTTCTAAGTCCAGGTCCAAGCGGAAAACGCTCTCCTTTTTCTCTTATTTCTCTTACAACCCAGCTCCCGGCAAATTCTCCATATTCTTTTGCTGCCTCAAG
>JAUVXY010000056.1 GCA_030603375.1 Actinomycetes bacterium
TCGCTTAAAATCTGCCCAACAATTTTACCAGAATTACTAATTCCAAAATATAATGTGCCGCCTTTGTTGTTTAAAAAAGCGCATAAAGTTTTTAGCGCGCTATCCAGTTCGGAAATAGATTTTTTAAATTCAACTGTTTCGAATTCCTTGAAACTTACAGTGTAAATTTCTTCAAGTTCTCGAATTATTACCGATTCACCATTTACTATATTTTTAGAGTCTTCCCAATTCATATTGTTAAATTTAATATTATCTCTAAATTTTATTGCTTTGATATTGCCAACTGTTTGACAGCATTGATTATAAAAAGCATTTTAAGCTCATTAGCAGTAAAATCAAATCTTATAATTATGCTAAGAGATATATTCTTGGAATTATGTTTTAGATAATATTATACATATTTACATAATATTATCCCAATATTTAAATTAAAAATAGTGTATTTAATTATAGCCAATGACTGTAGTACCATTAAGAAATTTTTATACCGAAATACTTTTTTGTAAATAAGAAGTGAAAATTAATATATACTATGGAGACAGAATATTTCCAAGCAGCACTCAGCCTACGAAGAACAAAGCAGGACAAATTTCTCTACTAAAGCTGGGTCAAATTGAACACCGGCATTTCTTTTAATTTCTTCTATAGCCTCCCTTTTACTTATAGGTTTTTTATATGGCCTATGATTTGTCATAGCATCATAAGCATCCGTAATCGCTACAATACGCGAGATGATAGGAATTTTTTCTTCTTTTAATCCTTGCGGGTAGCCCTGACCATTCCACCATTCATGGTGAAAAAGTATGCCTTTTGCTATTGAAGATATTTGAGGAGACGTGCTTGCAATGTGATAGCCTATTTCAGAATGATTTCTCATAATTTTCCATTCTTCCTCATTCAAAGCACCTTCTTTTGTTAAAATTTCATCTGGAATTGCGACCTTTCCAATATCATGCAATGTAGCCAACAGCTCTAACTCGTCCAATTTATTTGCAGGCAAACTGATAGAATTACCTAACTTTAAAGATAACTTTTTAATACGCTCCCCATGTTGTTCGGTTTCATAACTTTTTTCCCAGAGGGTTCTTCTTAGCGAAGATATCATAGAACTATAAATACTTTTACCATTAAGCAGCTTCCTCCTCATCATTCTTTCCTCTGCTTCCTTCATTACTACGACAATGTCCTTACTGTTTCTGTCCTTAGTTGAAAAACCAATAGACATGCTTATCGATACTTTCGGATTACCCATTTCTTTGCAATTTTTTTCTATTCTTTTAACTATCTCATAACTATCATCATGCGAAGTTTTTGTAAGCAAAATTATAAACCCTCCTCCTCCCCACCTTGCAATAATATCCTCGCTTCTGCATGATTTTTTTAAAAGCTCAGCAACTTTTATAAGTAGTTTGTCTCCCTCGGTATAGCCAAAAGTATTATTTACCAATTTTAACCCATTCACATCCCCCGTAATAATACTTATAGGTGCTTGCCTGCTTGTATCTAATCTATTTAGCTCCACCTCAAAATAAGCCCTGCTGTGCAAACCAGTTAGTTTATCATAGAAAGACAAATACTTAATCTCCTCTTTTGTTTTTTCCAGTTCAGTTATATCATGCACCAGAACCACTTTGCCAACATGCATACCCTGCCAATTAAATATGTTAGAAACATTGATATCGTAAATATCTTTTTTATCTTCCCTGTAAATGTAAAAACAACCATTTGATATATTTCTACTTCTTAATTCTTCCGTCTTGCTGCTTAAATAAGGAAATACTTTTTCCAATGGCTTTCCGATTATTTCCTTTATGTGTTTATTAAATATTCTTTGAAAAGAAGAATTTATGTCTAATATATTATTCTGGCTATCTAATACAATAACTCCATCATTAATGCTTCCTACAACATTATTACAAGCAATTGGAACAATTTCTCCTATCTTTGATCTGGACAAAATTATAGCAGTTATTATGCCTCCTAACCCTATTGAAACAGGCATTAGTTCAAGATGCGGGAAAGGTTCTATATCTAACAAATATAACATGATTGTTGATAGAGGAACCGTTAAAGCAAATAAAAAAACCCATGCTTGCCACTTATAGGTATAATTTGTACTAATAAGCATCTGTATTATTAGTACTGACCCAATCAATATTGAAAAGAGCAAATATATAATTGCTACCCAGTGCCCCACTCCAAAAACTTTGTTTAATACCGAAAATCCCATAAAATTGCCCAGCGAAGCTTCCTTGATAATCAGGCCATGAAATTCATTGGTAAAAACCAATATTAAAACAATAACCGGTATAATGCATATGAGGGTAATGTTTCGCTTTGTCTGCCATTTTTTAATACTGGTATACTGAAATGAAAAAGTAAGCCATGATATAGATACCGCTGCAATCCCAATATATTGCACTTTGCTGCATAAAAGTTTGAGCTGATAGCCAACAACCTCTAATTCCAGCAAATTTCCCAACATCCATATCATGCTTCCTATTATTATAAATGACTCTATCGTGCTCCGGGATTCTTTTCTGAAAATATCTAGAAGGTTTATATAGCATATAGTTATTATTGAAAAAAATATTATTATAACTAATGGTATAGAATATGGTGAACTCTGCAAAAACATAAATTTATTCTAAAAATATAATCTTTATATGCAAAAATTAATATATTATTATTCTGATACATATAATAATAGTTAAATATCATAATTTTGCAATACTTAATATTACTTTTGTCTAATATTTGTATTAACTTGAAAGTTTTTGTGTTTATACAAATGCATAAACACATCTTTTAAATAGTTTACATTGGATTTAAAAAAATGAAGTTATTCGGTAAACTCATATTTAATATGTATGCTTGCGTTGGTTGAATCAAGTTTGTAAACATCACTGTAAGAATTATTGCTTACACTATTAAGGCCAATTTTTAGCTGAAAATAAGATTTTCCGCTATTTATAGTATTCTGAAGTTCATTTTTTAAACTATCATTTAAAAAACTTAGGTCACCCAAGGTATCAGACGTGTTAAAAGTTTTTACAAGTGAGCCGCCGACAGCATAGTCATCGGGATAATCCAGACTGTCTCCATAATAAAATACCTTTATATGCATCTCATCGCCTGCTACCCATGGATCACCAATATGGCCAACTCCGGCAATGATAATTCCAGCTTCTTTAACGGTCACATTGTCAAGACTACCTATATCGCTTATATTAAAACTTAAATATCCTTTCACAGGTTCGTCGGAACTATTGTCTCCAACATATACAAGAGTGCCATTTGTATATACTCCAGATGTAGTTCCGGAGATATACCCGCTTCTACTGTCTTCAGCTGCTAAAGTAGCATCGACTTCTACAACTTCTGCTGGAATATCACATCCCCAGCTAATGTCTATAGCTGCAGTTTCCGAACCCTCTGAGTTAGTGGCAGTAGCAGTAAGCGTATAAGTTTCACCCGGGCCATACAGATTAACCTGAGATTTTTTAGAACCCCACACTCCATTACTATCGTCCTTGCTAAACTCAATTGTTGGAGCAGGACTGCCTGTAACTATAGCTTTCATTCTGTAATAGCAAATATTGTCTGCTGCTGAGTAAAGCGGGCCTTCATAGATCTCAAGCTCTATTGTTGGCGCTTCTCCTTCCTCTTCAGCTTCTTCTTCCCCCTCTTCAGCTTCTTCTTCGGCAGTTTCTCCCTCAGAAATTTCCTCTTCCTTGCTGCCTTCCTCCTCTTTAGCTATACTCTCTTCTTCTCCAACATCTATTTTTTCCTCAACAGGTGCCCCGCACTGATTGCAGACAGCAGCTGTGCCAAAAAGAAAAACAGCTGTCACTATAGCAAGAAAAATATACAATTTATTTTTTTTCATAATAATCCTCTCGCAGAATAAGATGGTAATATTTCACTAATGCTTTTTTTTGCTAATAAAATAATCTATCAGCTTATAGCCTTCGTCAAAATATAATCCAGTTTTTTCAGCAAAAATTTCATCGTATGAGGATGAAGGATCGTCAGTTACATTAGTACTGTTATAAATTAAAAAAGGCACAGGTTCCGAGGTGTGCGTTCTAAGTTTTATAGGGGTTCGGTGATCCGGCAATATCAGCATCCTGTAATCTTCTTTCTGTTTATCCAGAGCTTCTTTTACTGTTCCGATCACTTTCTCATCAATTATTTCAATTGATCTTACTTTTTTCTCAATAGATCCCTGATGGCTGCATTCATCAGGTGCCTCTATGTGGATATACACAAAATCCTGCCCATTTTTTAACTCCCTCACTGCAGCATCTGCTTTCCCTCTAAAATTTGTATTTATATTTCCAGTAGCATTTTTAACATCTACAGATTTTAATCCTGCACATATGCCAATGCCTTTAATAAGATCAACCGCTGATATTATTGAACCATTTAACTTATATTTTTTATAAAATAAGTCAAGCCTGGGTTTTTTGCCCTCTCCCCAGATCCATATTGAATTTGCGGGATTCAGCCCCCTCTGCATACGTTTTTTATTAACTGGATGGTTTTTTAAAAGCCTGCTGCTTTTTATCATCATATCTAAAACAGTATCTTTGTGTGGACCTTCTGGCAGGTATTTAGTAATTTTTTTATCTAAAATATCATGCGGCGGAGTTAGAATAAATTCATACGGCCCGTTTTTCCACACAATTACATGCCTGTAGCTCATGCCCGGGAAAAAATCAATCTCTTTAGTCCGAAGCTCTTTTTTTATGTCATTAATTAATATTTTAGCTTCTTCTGTTGATATCTCACCTGCGCTATAATCAATCATAACTTTATCAGTATAAGCACCTTCGCCAGATAATGTGACAAGATTGCACCTGAACGTAACATCGCTCTCAGATAAGTTAATTCCCATACTTACGGCTTCAAGGGATGACCTGCCTGTATAATATCTTTTAGGGTCATATCCCATTACTGATAAGTTGGCAACATCACTTCCTGGAGCTATTCCGTCTGGAATTGTTTTAACCATGCCTACTTTACCGTGCCTGGCAAGATAATTAATCACAGGCACATTTGCATACTGAAGGGGAGTTTTGTTATCTAACGCTGCTATCCTGTAATCTGCTGCGCCATCCATTAATATTACAACATATTTCATAATATACGCTCCCATCTTATGCTAATTTAGCTTGTTTATGTCCCTTGTGCTTTTCAAAAAATTAAGCCAAACCTTATATTTTAAGTATCTTAAATATGGTAGATCCCATATCATCTTTTTTGCAAACCATACTGTGAAGTATCCTTCTTTTGCTTATGTCTTTTAAGCTTTTTGGGATACTGCAGTTTGACAACTCAGCTACTTTTTCTAAAAGATCAAAATCATCATAGCTGGTAAATTTTTTGTTTACTGCCTTCATAACGCTGTTTGGGAACTTAAATGGACTCGCAGTTGAGATAATAACAGTTTTTAAATTGTCTTTTGTATCTTCAACATATTTTTTATAGACGCTGCAGGCAACTGCGGTATGTGTATCAACTAAATATCCATAGTTATCATAAATATCCTTAATGGTTTTAAGTGTCTGATCATCTGTCGCAAACTCCCCATAAAAATCTTCAAGCAGCTTTTCTTTCATATCTCTTGTTATTGTAAATTCACCTTTTTTGTTTAAACTGCCAACCATGCTATTTATTACACTTACATCATGACTGCACAATTCATACAGAAGTCTTTCAAGATTGCTGGAAACAAGTATGTCCATTGACGGAGAGAGAGTAGCTTTTAGCTCCCTTTTTCTATTGTAAACACCTGTATTGATGAAATCATACAAAACATTATTTTCGTTTGAGGCACATATCAATTTATTAATTGGCACACCCATTTTTTTTGCATAGTACCCGGCAAGGATATCGCCAAAATTACCTGTGGGAACCACCACATTTATTTTTTCATTTTTACTGATTTTATCAAGCTTTATAAGATTTATATATGAGTGTACATAATATACTATCTGTGGAATTAATCTTCCTATATTAATTGAGTTTGCTGAAGAAAGCATGCAGTTATTAACATTTAAAATTTCATTAAAGCTTTTGTCATTAAAAATTGCTTTCACTCCTTTTTGGGCATCGTCAAAACTACCATCTATCGCAACTACATAAGTATTGCTGCCCTTCTGTGTTGTCATCTGTCTTTCCTGAATCCGGCTTACGCCTTTTTTTGGATAAAATACTATTACTTTTGTTCCTTCTATATTTGCAAAACCTTCAAGAGCTGCTTTGCCGGTATCTCCAGACGTAGCTGTAAGTATCACTATTTCCTTATTTATATTAAGCTCTTTGGCAGCTTCTTTTAAAAGATGCGGTAAAATAGAAAGAGCCATGTCTTTAAATGCAAGAGTTGGGCCATGGTAGAGCTCTAAAAAATACAGCCCTCCCTTTTCAGTTAAAGGTGCAATGGCTGGATTGTCAAACTTATCATTATACGCCCTGCTAATGCATTCTCTCAGTACCGGCTCTTTAAAATCAGTAAGGAACTTTTCCATTACATAAAAAGCCAGCGCTTTGTAATCCATATCTTCAAGACATGACATGGGTTTTTCGATTTTTGGCAGCAGCTCAGGAACATACAAGCCTCCATCGCCAGCAATACCCCTGACTATTACTTGCGAAGCCAGTATTTTTTCATTATTGCTGCGGGTGCTTAAAAAATACAAATCAGACATAATTTAAACTTGCATGTGGTTTTATAAATTTGTTTACTCCAGTTCCTCTACTCTAATTACATTTAATACTTTACTAACTACATCTAACCTTGAAATTTCTTTTATTGATTTATATAAATTTTTATTTTTAACATCATGGGTTATAAATATCAACCGTGCAATTTTTTCTTTCACTGTCTGCTTTTGAACCATTGACTTAATGCTAACCATGTTATCTCCAAATACTTTTGCTATTTTAGATAAAACCCCGGGTTTGTCTACTACATCCACCAGCACGTAAAATCTGCTGATTGTCTCATCTATGGATTTGATGTATTTGCTCTCAAAACAACTGCATCCGTATATTATGCCTTTTCTTTTCTTATCCAGATTTCTTGCAATTTTGATAATATCACCTACCACAGAACTTGCTGTTGGCTTATCTCCCGCTCCTCTTCCATAACTCATTATTTCTCCAACATAATTACCATAAACATAAACAGCATTATATGTATCTTCGATAGAAGCCAGAATATGACTTTCCGGTATAAGCGCCGGATGAACCCTTACGCTAACACCATCGCTGTCTTCACTCCCAATTGCCAGTAGTTTTATCCTGTACCCCATAGCATGTGCATTTTCTATATCATCACGAGCAATCTTTGTTATTCCTTCCTTGTAAACATCGCTAAGAACAGTGCGTGAATTAAAGGCTATAGAGGCAAGTATTGCAAGTTTGCATGCAGCGTCATAACCTTCTATGTCTGCGCTTGGATTAGCTTTTTCAGCATAACCCAGCTCCTGAGCCTTTTTTAGGGCAGCCTCAAAGCTCAAGCCTTCTTTCTCCATCCTAGTCAATATGTAATTTGTAGTACCGTTAACAATCCCAACAATTTTGCTTATATTGTTAGATGCAAGCGAAGATTTAAGCGGCCCTATTATTGGTATTGCCCCTCCGACACTTGCTTCAAATAATATATCGACATTGCTGCCTTCTGCTATTTTAAACAGCTTCTCTCCCCTGTTGGCCATAAGGTCTTTGTTGGCTGTCACAACATACTTCCCTGATTCCAGTGCCCGGGAAACAAAATCATACGCCGGGTCTATGCCGCCAATTAATTCCACAACGATATCAATGTTTTTATCTGTAAAAATATCGCCTACATCGCTGCTCACCTTTACACCCTCAAATTTTTTTGCAGAAAGATCTATCTTCTTTATATCTTTTTCCACTATTCTTATTACATTAAGATTCTTTTTTATTTTTTTGGCCAGATAGCTTCTTTGATTTTCAATTAATGAAAATACCATGTTTCCGATATACCCAAACCCGATCATTCCAATATTTATATCATTTAAATTTTTATCATCTCTATTCATATAGTTCCCTGTCTCCTAATATTAAATCTTTATAGTCCTCTCTTTTTATCCATACCCAGCTTTTGCCGTCTTCCACTGCCACTACTGCGCTTTTGGGCTGTCCATTATAGTTGCTTGCCATTGAATAGCAATAAGCCCCGGTTGCTGCAATAGCTACCAAATCCCCAACCTGGACATCAGGAAGAGCTATACCCGGAATAAGAATGTCTCCGCTTTCACAATGTTTTCCAACTATTGAATAAGTCTTGCATAACTTTTTGTAATCTTTGGCACTGCCACCGGTGCCCATCTTATTAGCAATACAGGCATTATACTTGGCCTTGTACAGCATTGGCCTTATGTTATCAGACATACCCCCATCTACGGATATGTAATTTTTAATTCCCGGTATTTCTTTTATAACTCCAACCTCATAAAAAGTCATACCTGAATTTCCAACTATGGATCTGCCGGGCTCTAAATACATCTTGTCAAGTTTTATACCATATCTTTTTTCATTCTTCTTTACAGCCTGATATATTACGCGGGACAAATCCTCTGTAGAAGGCGCCTCATCTTTCGGAACATACTTTATTCCAAGCCCGCCGCCAACATTTATATGGCTGATGTTAAGCCCTGATTTATTCTTTACATCCATAATGAATTTAAACATTACTTCTACTAATTTAGAATAACATGCCAGATTAAAAATCTGGGATCCCACATGGGCATGAAACCCAACAAGTGTAAGGTTGCTGCTGGCTGCTGCTTTTTCAACTTCACTTAAAGCTCCGTTACGATATAGGCCAAATCCAAATTTAGATTCTATCATACCTGTTTGGATATATTCATGGGTAGAAGCTTTTATTCCGGGAGTAATCCTTAACATTATTTTTTGATTTAAATTATACTTTTTACATAGCCTGTCCAAATATTCTAATTCCTTAAAATTATCAACAATAAAGCACCCTACCTTATTTTCCAGGCCATACTCAATTTCACTTTTAGATTTATTGTTGCCATGGAAAAAAATCCTGTCAGCCGGAAAGCCGCTTTTCAGAGCAATATATAATTCTCCGCCTGTAGACACATCAATGCTTAAGCCTTCTTTGCCTATAAGCTGGCACATTGCAATACCGGCAAATGCTTTTGAGGCATATATTACTTCAGCTTCCAAATCTGTAAAGTTAAAGCTTTTCCTGTAGCTGCGGCACTGCTTTTTAATAGTTGCAATATCTATTACATACAGCGGGGTCCCATATTTTTGCTGCAGCTCCACTGT
>JAUVXY010000039.1 GCA_030603375.1 Actinomycetes bacterium
GAGTGTTTTAAAATCCACACCTAATTTCTCAGCAACCTCGGACATGTGCAGAGCATATGAAGGGGTACTGCATAAAACAGTTGATTTAAAATCGTTCATTATTTTTATCTGGCGTTCTGTATTTCCCCCAGAAACTGGGACAACCAGCGCACCTATTTTTTCTGCAGCATACTGAAACCCAAAACCTCCTGTAAAAAGCCCGAATCCATGGCTTACCTGAACTATGTCTTCTTTCCGCACACCAACATCATACATGATCCTGGCCAGAATATCGGCCCAAATTTCCAGATCTTCCTTAGTGTATCCAACTACAGTAGGGTTTCCCGTGGTCCCTGATGATGAGTGAACCCTTACTACTTCACTTAGCGGACTGCAAAAAAGACCAAAGGGATAATTGTCCCTGAGATCATCTTTGGATGTGAAAGGAAGCTTCTCGATATCTTCAAGACTGGTAATTTTGTCAGGATCAAATCCTGCTTCATCTATTCTCTTTCTGTAAAATACATTATTTTTATAAACATGCTTTAACGTGTTTTTTAAATTATTAAGCTGGACATACTTTATTTTCTCTCTGCCAGCTTTTGAAATTTTTTCATCCCAGATTTTTTTTACTTCCATTACCTTACAGAGTTTCCCCTTTCCTCTTGTCTATAACTCTTTTAGCCTTCCCTATGCTTCTTTTTATAGTTTTAGGCTCTTTCAGCTTAACATTCATTCTTATCCCAATTGCAGAATAAAGCTTATGCTCTATGGATGATTCAAAATTTTCAAGACCGTTCATCTTTTCGGAAAAAATATCCTCAGACACTTCTACCCATACTTCTATATTGTCTAAATAATTCTTCCTTTCAACTACTATAAGATAATGTGGCTCTATGTCTTTAATTTTCATTAAAACTTCTTCTATTTGAGAAGGAAATACGTTTACCCCTCTTATTATTAGCATGTCGTCGGCTCTGCCCATTGGTTTTGCCATTCTTGCATGTGTTCTGCCGCATTTGCACGTATTTATATTTAGAGCTGATAAATCTTTTGTCCTGTACCGCAGCAGCGGCATTGCTTCCTTTGTTAGGGAAGTAAGTACAATTTCACCATGTTTCCCCGGTGGCAGCTTTTTACCTGTCTTTGGGTCCACTATCTCTGCTAAAAAATGGTCCTCGGCAATATGAAGTCCGGACTTATATAAACATTCAAGCGAGACACCCGGGCCCATTACCTCACTGAGCCCATATATATCAACAGCATCAATTTTAAGCCTTTCTTCAATTTCTCTCCTCATCTCATCTGTCCAGGGCTCGGCTCCTAAAACCCCGAGCTTCAGCGGAAGCTTTGAAAAATCAACTCCGAGTTCTCTCCCAACCTCTGCAATATAAAGAGAGTATGATGGTGTACAGCATATTACCGTAGAGCTATAATCAGACATTATTTTTAACTGCCTTTCAGTGTTTCCCCCGGATACCGGTATTACAGTGGAACCTAAAAGTTCACCTCCATAATGCAGGCCAAGTCCGCCGGTAAACAGACCGTATCCGTAACTATTCTGGATAATGTCACTTTCCCTTACTCCAACACTATAGAGCTGTCTTGCTACTATACTACCCCACACTGCAATATCATTTTTAGTGTATCCATCAACAACAGGATTGCCAGTTGTTCCTGAAGAGGAATGAATCCTTATTACCTTATTCATCGGCTTCGCAAAAAGGCCGAAGGGGTAATTTACCCGGAGGTCATCTTTTGTGGTAAATGGTATTTTTTCAATTTCATCCAGGCTTTTGAAATTATATGGATCAACACCGCTCTCATCTAATTTTTCTTTATAAAATTTAACATTTTCATAAACATTTATAAGAGTTTTTTTAAGTCTTCTCAGCTGGAGCTGCTCAAGCTTGCCCCGGGGCATGGTCTCGCATTCCTCATCCCAGTATTTATCATCCATATAAATAACCCCTTTCAATAAATATTTTAACCAAATAAGTCTTTGCCAATCTTACTTAAAGCTTTTTTCTACTACTGCAGCTGGTACTGGTCTGGTAAACAAAGTTACTATTATAGTTACTATAAGTGCAAGCGGAAAAGCTACAAGTATAGGATCAACAGCGTTCCATGGAAATCCAAATAAACTTTCCCTGCCAGTCAGCACCACTACAAGCTTTAACATAGATGCATTTGCTTTGTGAACAAAAAACATCCAGAATACACTTACAGCCAATCCTGCTATCATCCCGCTTACAGCGCCTGCTTTTGATGTTCTTTTCCAGTACAGACCGCAGATATACATTGGAAGAAATACTGCCGCACAAACCCCAAAGAACAAAGCTGTTCCTCTTGCAATTATACTTATTGGCAGATAATAGCCTAAAATAACACTGATTATAATTCCAAGCATAACACCAGCCTTAGTTACCAGCAGACCATTTCGGGGTTTTTGCCCCTCTTCATTTTCAGATGTCCTGGAACCTGTTCCTATTATATCTCTTGAAAAAGATGTACCCATTGCATGAAACTGCGAACTCAGTGTTGACATAGCTGCAGCAAGAAGTGTCATCATAAATATATATACAAACCACTGAGGCATAGCCATGTTAATGAAAGCAGGTATTATCAAATCAGTATTGCCTCCTGCTTCCGCTATTGCAATATTGCCTGAGCTATTGAAGAAATAAACATTTGAAAGTGCTCCAACAATAAATGCTGCCCCTGTCATAAAAAGAATAAATATTCCTCCAATAAAAACAGCCCTGTTTAATTCTTTATTGCTTTTAACAGTCATAAATCTTACTACCAGCTGCGGCTGGGCCAGCACTCCTATGCCAACTCCAAGAATTATTGTAGAAACCAGACTCCACCACAACGGCGAACCTAAAGCAGGCATTGCAGTCCATCCCTGATGACCGGCAGCAGCAAGGCTCTCCGGTACCCTGGAAGCCATATCTGTCAAAGCCTGGTGTGCCGGTATAATCCCGCCCAGGCTTTTATAAGTTAATATCAGCAGTGCTGCCATGCCGACGAACATAATGGTTCCCTGTAAAGAGTCTGTATACATAACTCCTTTTAGTCCGCCTGCAATTACATAAGAAGCAATGACAATAGAAAAAATAGCCAGTGCCAATACAAAATTTATGTTTAAAGTGCTCTCAATAAATCTTGCTGCACCAATCAGGACAACTCCTGCGTAAAGAGGCATAAATACAAATATTACCACGCCGCCAAGCACCTGTATAAATTTTGAATCATATCTTTTGCCTAAAAATTCTGGAAAAGTATGGGCTTCTAAATTCAATCCCATTTTTCTTGTTCTTTTGCCAAATACAATAAAAGCTACAGCCACTCCCAGCGCAATATTTAAAAAAGTTAGCCATAGAAGGCCCATTCCAAACACTCCTGCTGCTCCGCCGAAGCCAACAATTGCTGAAGTAGAGATAAATGTGGCTCCGTAAGATATGGCCATAATATATGGATGTATCTGTCTGCCAGCTATGTTAAAATCCCTGTCAGATTTAGTGCCCCTGTAACCCAAAAAGCCTAAATAACCTATAACCAGAAGGTATATTATTATTATTATGCTAAGTAACGGAATATTCACTTATTTCTCCTTTCCTTAAGGTTGCCCTTTATTATTACTATCTGTGCTGTTACTTGTCTTTGTTCCACATAACCACTCCGTAAATTATGCAAAAAACTGTGCTTAAAATGCACAAGATATAAGCCAGAAAAATTGAAACCCCACTAAAGCCTAACATACAACACCTCCCTCCAAATTTTTAAACTTTGCCATCGGATTTAATTACACAGCTGAATATTATTTTTTAACAAAATATCTTCAGCTTTTTTTATGTCGCTGACACTGAGCACTATTCTGGTCCCGGCAATTACATATACATAGTCTATATTTATCCTTTCTGCAGACAGAGTATCCAGAATATTAGATAATTCTCCCGGCTTGTCTACAACCTTCACACAAATAACATCTGCAACATGAGTAGTAAACCCTGCCTCTCTTAAACTTTCTCGCGATTTTTCTACATCCGATACAAGCATGCGCAATATTCCATAATCACGTGCTTCAGTAGTAGAAAAACCCTGCAAATTAATATTTTGTTTTTTTAAAATTCTTGCTACTTCCGCAAGCCTTCCAGCTTTATTTTCCAAAAATACAGTTAGTTGTTTTACAGGCATTTGCCCTCCTACCTCTTAATTTATTATTCTTTTCCCTTCTTCAAAAGCTTTTAAATTTACATCAATAGCATTATGCGGAACATTTTTTTTAATTGACTCTATCCAACACTTGTAACTAATAGGAATAAAGTTAGACAGGCACCCTAAAAGTATGATGTTGGCAACTCTTACCTTATTTAATCTTTTTGCCATTTCTACTGCTTTTACCACTATATAATTAAAAGTAATATTTTCTATCTCTGAATTTATATCCTTAGGATAACTTATATCCCCAGAATAAACAGATATGGGATAAATTTCAACATCGCTTAAAATAATAAATCCATTTTCCTTTAGTTTATTTATATATCTAAGTGCCTCTAATTTTTCCAATGACATAATAAAATCAGCTTTGCCTGCAACTGGTGAGTAAACCCTTTTGCCCATTCTTACACTACCTACAACACTCCCGCCCCTCTGAGCCATCCCGTGAACTTCAGAAACTTTTACATCTAATCCGTCAAGCATTGCAGCTTCAGACAGAACCTTGCTTGTAAGAAGTATGCCCTGGCCCCCTACTCCTGCTAGTAAAACTGACAGGACAGAACCATCATCAATCAGCTTCCTCCATTTTCTTTGATGGTACTCAAAATCAACCTTTTTGCTGCAACTTTTATTACAGCTAATATTATTGTTTTTCATAATAAAATAAAATGTTTATTTATCTCCAACCTTAATGGCACCTTTTTTACATATGTCAACGCATACTTTACAGTTTGTACACAGCAACTCATTTATAGTATATTCATTATTTCTATATTCGATAGCAGGACAGCCAAACTTAAGGCAAAGACCGCATTTTGCACATTCATCTGTATCTATATATACTCTTTCACTACTTTTAGTCCTATCCAACAAAACACACTTCTGCCTGGAAACTATAACTGAAAGCTCTTGTTTTTTAAGTTCCTCCTTAATTGTTTTCTCAAGAAGCATTAAATTGTATGGATTTACAACTTTTACGTTTTTTATTCCTGCTGCTCTTGCAATGACCTCCGGTTTTTCCTCAAAAGTAGTCTCTTCCATAAGAGTTTTTCCTATGCCGGGATTCACCTGGCGGCCTGTCATTGCAGTAGTCCTGTTGTCCAAAATTATTATCAGGCCGCTGCCTTTATTGTAAACACTGTCTATAAGCGGTGTTATTCCTGAGTGAAAAAAGGTAGAATCTCCAATTACAGATACTATCCTACCTTTTAGTTCAGGATCTGCTTTCTCCATTCCCAGAGCCTGGCCTATTCCTGCCCCCATACAAAGACAGCTATCCAGTGAGCTGAGAGGCGGAAGAACCGAGAGAGTATAACAGCCAATATCACCCATAACTATAGTTTTTAATTTTTTTAATATATAAAATACAGACCTGTGAGGGCAGCCTGCACAAAGCACAGGGGGCCTTTGGGGAATACTTCGAACTTTAACATTTTCTTCAGGCTCAATATTGCCGCTGTTTGTATTACCTGAACTTATTGCCTTAAATAAACTTGTCCCAAATATTTCATCATAGAGATCTTCCAATATTTCCAGACTCAGTTCACCGAACTGCGGAAAATATTCTTTCCCTATTATTTTTATTCCAGGATTTGCCTCTTTTATTTGTTCTTCTAAAAATGGTTCCAGTTCCTCAATAATTATCAGCAGCTTTTTGCCATTTGCAAATTCCTTCACTGTTTTTTTAGCTATAGGGCTTGTAATGGACAATTTTAAAATAGGAGTATTTGTAAAAACTTCTCTTGCGTACTGGTAGCTAATACCAGAAGTAATTATACCCACATCACCAGCCAATGAAACATCCGGTGGATTGCAGATCTTGTTTAACTCGCTGTTTTCAGCAAATTTTGTTAACTTTTTCCATCTTTCCAACAGTACTTTGTGCCTCTTCCTTCCATAAGCAGGTATCATCACATATTTTTGGCAATTTTTCTTATAGTTTCCGCTCTTAGAATTACAGCGCTCCCCAATCCTGACCATAGATCTTGAGTGAGAGATTCTTGTGGTGGTTCTAATTATTACAGGTGTATCAAATTTTTCGCTCATGTTTAAAGCTTCTTTTACAAAATCTTTTGCTTCCTGGCTGTCCGACGGTTCAAGCATGGGAATTTTTGAAAATTTTGAATAGTATCTATTATCCTGTTCATTCTGTGAACTATGCATACCGGGATCATCTGCAAAAACTATAACCAGCCCTCCATTTATACCTGTATAGGAAAGCGTCATAAAAGGATCTGCTGCTACATTAAGTCCAACATGCTTCATGGCTACAAGAGTCCTCGCACCTGCAATACTTGAACCAGAAGCAAATTCCATTGCAACTTTTTCATTTACCGACCACTGGCAATATATCTCTTTATATTTTGAAATATTTTCAAGTATTTCAGTGGATGGAGTCCCCGGGTATGCAGCTGCAATTTTAACACCGGCTTCATAGGCCCCCTGTGCAATAGCCTCATTTCCAGTTAAAAGTTTTAAATTTTTCAAGTTTGCCAAAAGATACCCTGGTTTGTTCTTGTAAATTTTATCAGTAAGTTAAACCAAAATTTTAACACATTTTGGAGATTTCTAATATATTACAATAATTTTTGCAGAAATTCATTATTTTTCCATAATTTTACTCAAACTAAGGCTAAAACATGGTAATTTAACATTAATCTTCTGGACCATTTCTAAATTGAGGTTTTAGGAGTAAAGAATATAGCAACTTTTTGGTTTTAGGATGTCTAAAACATCTTTGTTATCAATGCGCCTGATGACTTTACCTGTGATGATTATATAGACTTATATGAATTTATTCAGCTCTTCTCTATATATTTTAGAATCAGGTTTCATAGCAAGAGCCATCTTGAGATGACCCAATGCTCTTTTTAGCTCTCCTCTTTTTACAAGGCACAACCCTAACCCATAATGAGCGTAGTCGTTGGTAATATCTATATCCAGAGCTTTCTTAAAATTCTTATGAGCAGATAAATAAAATCCGTGATTATAATACGCTATAGCAAGAGCTTCTCTTATAGAACCCTTTTCAGGTTCTTTCTCTTTAGCACGCTCCAGAGCCATTATAGCCTTTAAAAAATTTTGTCTTTCCAGTGACCCTTTACCTTTTTCGAATAAGTCATAAGCACTGCCCATAATTAACATAAGTCCTTCTCGCTGTTTAAAATTTCATTTAAATTTTACAATAATATGAAATAAATTAACATTATCTTGTTAACAACCTTTTCCATTAAAAAATGAAAGTAACGCTAATATGGATATTGCACTATACAGTAGAAAGACATTAAAGATAGCCCCGTCAAGATAAGACAGGACTATCTTTAAATAATGTAATTATATGTCGGTAAATCTACGTTTTTTTGAATCCTGTAAACCAATCTTTAATTACCAGTATAAGCCCGCCAGATCCAAATAATATACCAGCAATTCTAATAATCCATCCAGCAAATGGGATGCTGTAAGCAGACATAACTATTACAAGACCAATAAGATATGCTAAAATCTTCCAACCATACTTACTTAAATCTAAACGTGAAAAAGATAGTATTTTATCACCAATAAAGAAAGATAAAAATACACTACTAACATAAATTAAAACAAAGTACAGTATTATCAGAATAAAATTGGAAGAAAGGGTAAGCACTCCAAAACCAGCTCCTACTATAGTAACAAACAGAAGCACAGCAATTAAAAATAAAATTACTACTCCAATAGGCACTCCAAATAACATTATAGCCCCGGCACCAACACATTTGCCCAGTGTAGTCTGCATCCTCTGGTTAAACTTACTAAACAATCCAGGAATAGCCAGTATTAGTATTATTCCCAACACAAACAGACTTAAAAATGAGACTATCTTGCTTCCAATATAAGTAGTAGTAAATATAGCCATACCTGCTTTCCTGGGTACTTTTATTTCCGCAGCTTTCTCAGAAATAGTAGGTTTGATTTCCCCACCTACTGTAGCACCTTCTGAAATATCAGCTTTATTAGAAGATGTATAAACAAGATCCCCTGCTATCTCTGCGCCATCAGCGATACTAAGACTTCCTACGCTGTCTATATATACTCCTCCATCAACTTTCCCAGAAATATTTATTGTTCCGCCACTTCCATGCACATCCCCAGCAACTTCTCCGCCTATATTTATTGTTCCTCCGCTTACAAGTAAGTCGCCGCTAATTTTAGCGTTCTGACCTATAGTTATCTGGCCGCCTGCAACAATTAAATCATCTGCAATATTACCGTTTATTGTAATAGTCCCACCTGTTATTCTAGCATCATCTCCTACATCCCCATTTACAACCAGATCTCCTCCTGCTGCAATTAAGTCCTGAGTGATGTTACCATTAATCTGTATTCTTCCACCAGCAGAAACAAAATCACCATCAATATCACTTTCTACATTAATGGTTCCTCCAAAACTATACACATCATCTTTTATACTTTTAGTGATACTGATTCCTTCTCCACTTTCTGAAGTAAAAGCGAAAAGGGGAGTTGTAAACAAAAACAAAAGTAAAAAAGACACCACCATAAAAGCTAAAATCTTTTTCACTATCAGTCACCTCCTAAAGTAATTATGATTTAATACTATAATTTTATATTTTATCAAAAATTAATCTTATTAGCACATATTTAAGTTTAAAGCTTACGAATTGCTATTTTATCCATAATTCATTTCTTTATTTCTTTTCAGCAAAAAATAAACTTTCTTTTATCTTAGCTAAGACCCAGTTGCCGCCTGTTAATATAATACAAAATATTAACTTTTTTAAAACCAAGCTGGCTATTCTGACTACTTTTTACTGTCTGTTTTAGCTATATATACATGTTTATATATTATAGCAAGAACTATAAAAACAAAAAAATAACTCTTGACAATAGAGGTAATAATGTTTAGAATTCTAAACATTTGAAATCTAAAATAAAAGGAATAAAAAATGCTTGATAAAAAAGGCTTTGATTTATTGCATAAAATTTTTGATGTTCTGTACAACATAAAGAACAAATTTACAGAGGATCTGGTTCTTGAACTAAGGAAGCATCATGTAAACAGGTCGGAGTTCGTTTCCCTTTTAAATATTTACACCAAGGGCAGTAAAAGCATGGGTGGCTTGTGTAAGCATGTCGACCTTAAGCTTGGAAGCCTTACAACAGTAATTGACAACCTGATTGAAAAAGGATTTGTCACAAGGGAATTTGATGAAGATGACAGGCGAAAAATCATGGTGAGTCTGACTGAAAAGGGTGAAAAATTTATGCGGGAGCTGACCCACCTGGTAAATGATACAGTTCTGACAAAAATAGACAGCCTTAGTAATGAAGAAAAAACAAAATTTTTAGATGCTATAAGTACTTTGGAAAATATTGCAAAGAAATTGTGAGTTAAGTTATGGATAATAATAAAAACATAGCGGACCTTAAAGAAAAAAGAATAGGTCCACTGCTGGCTAAGCTTGCTATTCCTGCCACTATAGGCATGATTTCAAATAGTCTCTACAACATAGTAGATACAATTTTTATTGGACGCGGAGTTGGCACACTGGCCATTGCTGGAATAGGAATTGTTTTTCCTATCCAGATGATCATAATGGCTATAGCGCAGCTTATAGGATTGGGATCAGCTTCCATAATCTCCAGAAGCCTGGGGGAAAAAGATTATGAAAAAGCAGGGAAAACTGCCGGAAATTCATTTTTGGCTGTAATTCTGCTGGGTGTAATTGCTGCCGTGATTACTTTTAGTTTTATTGATCCTATTTTAAGGTTGTTTGGAGCAACAGAAAATATCCTTCCCCTTGCCAGGGATTACCTTTTTGTGATCGCATTTGGGTTTACAATATTCCCATTTCTTGTTTCATCAAATAATATAATAAGGGCGGAAGGTGCAGCCAGGATTTCCATGTTTACAATGATCCTGGCTACAGGCTCTAACATTATACTTGACCCTATATTTATTTTTGTGTTCAAACTTGGCATAAGGGGCGCAGCCATTGCTACGGTTATTTCCCAATTTGCTGGATTTATATTTATTCTGGTGTATTACTTCAGGGGGAAAAGTGCGCTGTCTATAAGGATGCATCATCTAAAGCCAGATTTTTCTATTTTAAAAGAAATGTTTAGCCTTGGATTACCGTCATTTATAAGAATAGTAAGCTCAAGCTTTTTGATTATTATTATTAATAATTTGTTAAATCTTTATAGCGGGGACCTGGGAATTGCAATTTATAGTGTTGTAAACAGGATAGTAATGTTCATAACCATGCCTTTCTTCGGAGTAGGAGCAGGAGTACAGCCAATTATTGGCTTCAACTACGGTGCCAGAAACAATAACAGAGTAAAAGAAGTATTAAAGATATCAATTACTATTACTACAATAGTTGGCGCAGTTTTCTTTATTTTGGTTATGGTATTTCCTGGCTCCATTCTTGCTATTTTCAGCAAAGATGCTGGATTAATTAAAAACGGAGTATTCCCC
>JAUVXY010000018.1 GCA_030603375.1 Actinomycetes bacterium
ATGGTGTATGGGCATGGTGGGTTAGTAGCATATTTCGGCACAAGTGATTTTGCTAAGCTAATGCAGAAATACGAAAAAAATACTAATAAAAAAATAAAAATAATAATTGATGCAATGGCATATCAGATTTCTAAATATATAGCATCCCTATCAGCTCCTGTTTGCGGTCAAATTGATGGAATTGTTTTGACAGGAGGGTTAGCTTATTCAAAGACTTTTATTAATCTCATAATTTCAAATATAAAATTTTTAACAAATAATATATTTGTTTATTCAGGTGAAGACGAGCTTTTAACTATGGCGGAAGGTATCATACTTGGGGTAAATAAAAAGATAGAAATTTTAAAATATTTTTGATATCAAGCTAGAATATCCAACTAAAGTTTGAATAACATAAATATTTAATTTATAAAGCAGGTCACATGGTTAATTGACCTGACGGGAGGATAAATAATGCATGAGGTAATAATGCCTAAACTTGGTCTTACGATGGAATCAGGGGTGATTGAGAAGTGGCACAAAAAGGAAGGAGATAAAGTTGAAGAAGGATAAAGAACCTTCAGAACCTGTTGTTTCGGGTAAAAAGGAACGAATGAAGATATCTCCTCTGGCCAGAAAAACAGCTAAAAAGAAGGATGTAGATATTTCTAAAATAATAGGAACCGGTCCCGGTGGACGAATTACAAAAGATGATGTAGTGAAGTATGCTGAGAGTATAACAGAACAAGCTTTTGTAAAGATAAAAAAGGAACCAATAGCTGAAGTACCCGGAAAAATAACTGTAAAATCATCAGCTCCATTAAAAGGTATGAGGAAGATCATAGCTGAAAGAATGAGTTTGTCTAAGTCAACCATCCCACACTTAGTACAAAATGTGGTTGCTGATGCTACCAATCTTGTAAAATTGCGTGAAAGGCTTAAAGAAAAAATATTATCTATCTATAATGTAAAAGTAACTTATACAGATTTTTTACTTAAGATATGCGGGGTTGCTCTAAGGGAGAATATGGAAATAAACGCTTCACTGCAGAATGGTAACTATATTATATATGATGATATAAATATAGGTCTTGCTGTATCTGTAAAGGAAGGTCTGATAGTGCCCACAGTTTTTAAATGCGATAGGTTGGGTATATTAGATATTGTTAGAAAAAGAACGGAGCTTGTAGAAAAAGCAAAAAAAGGCACTCTGCAGCTAAATGAAGTGATAAATGGGACTTTCACAATTACTAATCTGGGCATGTTTGGAATTAGATCTTCTACGGCTATAATAAATCCCCCGCAGGCAGCGATTCTTGCTGTAGGTGAAATATATGAGGCTCCTGCGGTGGTGAGTGGTAAAATAGAGGTAAGATCCTTTGTGAAGCTTTCAGTGTCTTGCGATCACAGAATGATAAATGGTGCTGAAGCAGCAAAGTTTATGCAGAGGATAACTGAATTAATTGAAAATCCAGAGGTGCTGATCATATAAGCAAAAGTGGTCTTGAGTTTATCATCTGGAGCCAGTTTTAACCTCTATAATCCTGTGAAATCTGCACAAAATGGACATCATAACTTTGTTGGCTAAAAAGTGTAGTGAAAATAATATTAGATAAAACATATATTTATGGTGTTAGACCAAAGTTAAAATGTCAGATTTTAGCCAAGTATAAATATGCAGTGTGCCTTTTGGTTGCTATTTTAAATTAAGTGAATTTAATGTTAGCATATTAGCTGTAAAATCTGATGAATAAAAAGTTATTGGAATTATTAACAATTGAGACTAATTGAAAGGCTAAAATGCTTCTTGCAATTGATGTTGGAAATACGCAAACAGTTATCGGGTTGTTTGAAGAAGAAAAACTGCTTTCCTCGTGGAGGATGGTAACTCCAAAATATGAGACCTCAGATGAAATAGCAGCCTCTATATTTAATTTTTTGGAGAATTTAGAGTTTAATCCTAAAGATGTAGAGGAGATTTCTGTTTCCTGTGTTGTCCCAAGAATACTTGGCGAGATTGTAAAAATGAGCAAAAAATATTTTAAATGTACTCCATTTATAGTAAATAGTGAGGCAAAGACTGATCTTAAAATATTGTACGACTACCCAAAAGAAATAGGTGCTGACAGGATAGCAAATTCTGTTGCTGCTAAAGAAATTTATGGGTGTCCGGCTGTAGTGGTTGACTTTGGTACGGCTACTACTTTTGACATATTATCAGCCAGGGGAGAATATATTGGCGGTGTAATTGCTCCCGGTATAGAGATCTCATCGGAGGCATTATTTAGGTGTGCAGCTAGGCTAAGCAAAGTTGACCTGAGCTGGCCGGAGTTTGTGATAGGAAAAAATACTTATGATTGTATCCGTTCGGGCATACTGCATGGATTTTTAGGCCAGACTGATTACATAATTGATAGGATCATAAAAGAGGAAAGAAAAATAGATAATGGCTGCAGCCCAAAAGTCATTGCTACTGGAGGACTTGCGGTGCTGATGGCAGACAGGAGCAGGTGGATTGAGATCCATGACCCGGACCTAACTCTAAAGGGGCTAAAAATATTAATTGATAAAAATAGATAATATTTTTACTATAAACATATTGAGTAAATGACTATCTCCAGCAGCAATGCGGACAAATGCAAGTTAAAAAATCTTATAGATGAACTAAAGAAGCTGGTCCATGATTATCTGACAGAGTATGTTAAATTTTTCCCCCGGAAAAACTTACCTGAATCAATTTCTAAACTAAAACAAAAATTAAAATCAGATAGTTTGCTGACACCAGAAGATTGGCTGGCTAATTATGAAGATGGCAGGTACTTTTTTAGAATTGGAAATGTAGAAATTAATAATCCGATAATCTCAGCGCCAATTGCCGGGATAAGTGACAATACTTACAGAATATTTACCAGATTTTTTGGGTCAGCGCTAACCTTTACAGAGATGGTCACAAGCTATGGCATATACTATAACAACAAAAAAAGCTTAGCGCTAACCAGCATAACAGAATTTGAAAGGCCGTGTGCCCTGCAGCTGTTTGGTTCAGACCCTGCCGTACTTACTGAAGCTGCAAAAAGGGTGGAAGACAGAGCGGATATAATAGATATAAATATGGGCTGTCCTGCCCCAAAGATACTAAAAGCTAAAAGCGGCGGATATCTGCTTCAGGATGAAAATAAAATAAAATCTATAGTATCCGGGCTTTCTTCAGCAGTAAAAAAACCTGTAACCATAAAGGTGAGGACAGGCTGGGATAAAAACAATATTAATATTTTAAATATTGCAAAAATTGCTGAAAGCAGCGGAGCAAGCGCTATTACAATTCATGGAAGAACAGTGAAACAAAGGTTTTCCGGAGAAGTTGATTATGGTGTTATCAGAAAAGTTAAGGAAGAAGCAAGTATCCCTGTTATTGTAAGCGGAGACATAGATTCTCCGCAGAAGGCTCTGGAGGTATTAGAATTTACAGGTTGTGACGGGGCAATGATAGGGAGAGCTTCAAGAGGCAGTATATGGCTTTTATTAAATATACTGCTATCTTTTAAAAGCAAGGATGATATTTTAGAAGACGCAGATGATTCTTTAAGAGAAGTAAATTTTACCCCAGGTGCAAAATGGAGGAAGGAATTTGCAATACTGTATTTAAAATTTTTAGTTTATTTTAAGGGGGAATACAAAGCTGTAAGAGAATTCAGAAAATATTTTAGCTGGATTTTTAAAGGCACCAGAAGGGTTAGCGAAGCCAGGAAGCATTTTTTAAAGATTGAAACTTTTGATGATGCCATAAATATTATTGCAATGGTTGCCGAAGAAATTTAAGGCTATAGAAGTGGAAAATTATTGACTATAAGGGTACTTTTAAGTAGAGTTGGAATACAAAGATATTTCGGGATGTAGCGCAGCTTGGTTAGCGCGCAGCGTTCGGGACGCTGAGGCCGGGGGTTCAAATCCCCCCATCCCGACCAGATACGTATAAGCAGTAAGTTAGGCGCAGTAGAGGTAATTGAGGGAAACATGCCTTTGGTGCATGTTTTCAGGATTGTGCGCCCGGCATGGGCAGTAACTAAGGGGTGAAAGTCCCCCGTGGGGGTTGGCAAACACCAACCACTAGCTTAAGGCAAGGGTGTCCACCGTGAGGTGGAATCTGAAGGAAGCCGGCGGCAAAGCTCCGGCCTTAGGAACACGAACCACATATAAAGGCCGGCTATAGCTGGATAAGTCTGCAATCCAAGACAAAGTCCAGAGTTTGCCAAAGCTATAGCGGGTAGATGTGGAAGGTAGATGGAGCGAAAGTTACTATCCTTACCCGGGGAGGTCTGGCAGAATGCCAAAGGGCAACCCATGCAGCGATGTATGGCTAAACTGCCAGAAGTCAGCAGAAGCCATAGTACCGGCCACCGGCCGGGAAGGGCAGAAGGATAACAGGAGGAAAAGTTGGAAAGTTCAAAGGATATGCATAGAAGGCAGAAAATCTTAAAAGTTAAGAGCTGCCCGGATAGCGAAGCGGTGAAACCGCAGGAATATCAGGGAGCGCCCAGCATATCTATGACACGAACCAAAACTGGTCTCCACGGCAAAGAATACCAAATACTGGAAGAGATATTGGCAAGGGGCAATATGTTAAATGCGTTAAGGAAAGTGGAAGCCAACAAAGGAGCTCCGGGCGTAGATGGAATGGAGGTCAGCTCCCTAAGAAAACATCTTAAGGAAGAATGGCGTTACATAAAGTCAGTCCTGCTTTCCGGCACATATATACCTATGCCGGTAAGGGAAGTAGAAATCCCAAAACCTGACGGGGGAGTTCGTACTCTGGGAATCCCCACAGCGATTGACAGGATGATACAGCAGGCAATCTCCCAGAAACTTGCACCCATATTTGACAGGGATTTCTCTGAGGCAAGTTATGGGTTCAGGGCAGGCAGAAGCGCCCATCAGGCAGTCCTAAAAGCCAAGGAATATATAGAGGAGGGCTACAGGTGGGTAGTGGATACCGACATCGAAAAGTTCTTTGACAGGGTAAACCACGATATGCTTATGGCAAGAGTGGCAAGGAAGGTATCGGACAAGAGAGTGTTAAAACTTGTGAGGTCATACCTTAATGCAGGCGCAATGGTTGGCGGTGTAGTAGTAGAAAGGTACAAAGGTACGCCTTAGGGTGGCCCGCTGTCCCCGCTACTCTCAAATATTATGTTGGATGACCTGGACAGGGAACTTGAGAAGCGTGGCCACAAATTCTGCCGATATGCAGATGACTGCAATATCTACCTAAAATCAGAACGAGCAGCAGAAAGGACCTACAAGAGTATAATAAGGTTCATAGAAGCAAAGCTTAAGCTTAAGGTAAACAGGACGAAAAGTGCAGTAGATAAAGCCGACAGGAGAAAGTTTCTGGGATACAGCTACTATACTCCAAGGGAAGGAATAGTAAGACTGAGACTGGGCCCCGGAGTGGCAAAGAGACAGAAAGACAAGATAAGGCAGATTGCAAAAAGAAGCAGGTCAAGGTCTCTTAGTACTGTAATTTCAGAGATAAATGTGGCAATGACAGGTTTTATCAACTACTTTAAGCTGGCTGATATGAAGATGTTCCTTGTAGAGCTTGAAAAGTGGATAAGAAGGAAGCTTAGGGTAATAATCTGGAAGCACTGGAAAAACTGCAAGACTAGATTTAGAAAGCTTGTAGGTATGGGACTTTCACCCAAAGAAGCGACCGTTGCCAATTCCAGAAAGATTTACTGGAGAGTGTCGATAACTCCACAGCTAAGCGGTATAATGGGCATTGCATATTTCAGGGATATGGGATTAATAAATCTGGTAGAGAGGTATAGCTTGGTTCGCTAAGTTATTCAACCGCCGTATACCGAACGGTACGTACGGTGGTGTGAGAGGTCGGGGGTTTAACCGCCTCCTCCTACTCGATTGAAAAAGCGGACTGAGGCGATAGCTGAGGGAGCTTGCGGCTCTGCAGCGAACGAAGTGAGACGAAAGACCAAATCCCCCCATCCCGACCAGATACGTATAAGCAGTAAGTTAGATACAGTAGAGGTAATTCAGGGAAGCATGCTTAATTCCAAATATTTGAGTAGATTTTGCTTTAATTTAGCAAAAGAAATGAATTTAGATTTGAAGATTAAATTAAGACCAACAAGATTTAGGGTTCAAAAGAGATACAAAAAAAGAAGATAATTTAGCTGAATTTTAGAATACTTATCAAAAATTGAATATGAAAAATAAGAAAAAACAAATCGTACCAGCCAATGATAGCTTTACAGAGTTTCTACTCTACAAAACACCTGATGGTAAAGTGAAAGTAGAGATTTTTTTAAGAGATGAAAATATCTGGCTAACACAAGAAAAAATCGCTGAACTTTTTAGAGTGCAAAGACCTGCGATAACCAAGCATCTGAAAAATATCTTTAAAAGCGGAGAATTACAGGAAGATTCAGTTAGTTCCATTTTGGAACATACTGCCAGCGATGGGAAAAAATACAAAACAAAGTTTTACAATCTTGACGCTATTGTCGCTGTTGGATACCGGGTTAATTCCAAAAGGGCTACTCAATTTCGCATCTGGGCGACACAGGTTTTAAAAGAATATATCATCAAAGGGTTTGTCATGGATGATGAACGGCTTAAAAACCCGTCCAATATTTTTGGCAAAGATTATTTTGAAGAACAGCTTGCCAGAATCCGTGATATTCGCTCAAGCGAACGACGATTTTATCAAAAAATAACAGACATTTATGCGGAGTGTAGCGCTGATTACGACCCCAACGAAGAAATTACCAAGAAGTTTTTTACTACTGTTCAAAACAAGCTTCACTTTGCTATCACTGGTCAAACGGCAGCAGAAATAATTTATTCAAGAACAGACAGTACCAAGCAGAATATAGGGCTGGCAACATGGAAAAACGCACCGAAAGGAAAAATCAGAAAATCAGATGTGATTATTGCTAAAAATTATTTAAGCGAAAAAGAACTTGATCATTTGAATAGAATTGTTGCTATGTATCTTGATTACGCCGAGCTACAGGCTAAAGCGGGGCGCGTGATGTATATGAAGGACTGGGTAGAAAAGTTAGACGCTTTTTTGAAGTTTAACGAGAGAGATATTTTGCAAAAGACAGGAAAAGTGTCTCATGAGGTAGCAATTGCTTTGGCGGAAAGGGAATTTGAAAAATTTCAGAGAATACAGGATCAAAATTACATCTCCGACTTCGATCGTGAGGTGAAGAAGTTTTTAGCTAATAATAAAAACATAAATAAATATGAAAAATAAACCAGAACAAAGTAGCAAAATTGTGCTTTTTCAAAGCCGAAAGATTTGGCGGATTTGACATCACAATGAGTGGCATTACTCGTTGGTTGATATTGTTGGAGCACTAACAGAAAGCGCCAATCCAACGGATTATTTAAAAAAGATTCGTAAAAGGGATAAGAAGCTTGGATTCTACCTGGGGACAAATTGTCCCCAGGTAGAAATGCTGACTGAAACAGGTAAAAAGAGAAAAACGCATTGGCAGCAATTATCAAAAGTTTATGCAGGCGGTGGAAGATGAATTGAGTCCTTAATTTTAAAAAATTGTGATACATAAAATGAAAAAGCATTGATATTTTCAATATACTGTGTTAGATTGTATTACAGCTAATGGAGGTAGTTTGTATGAGAGAAACAATTACTATAAGTATTCCCAAGTCTATCAAGCAGAAGTTAGACAGAATAACTAAAGAGGAACATCTCAACCGGAGCGATATTGTCCGAGAAGCATTACGGCAATACTTCACCAGACAGGAATTTCGAAGGCTTCGCCAACTCATGATTCCTGAAGCAGAAAGGCGTGGTTTCTACACTGATGAGGATGTTTTTAATAAGGTGTCATGAAGATATTCTTTGATACAAATGTATTGATTGCTGCATTTATAGCTCGAGGAACATGCAGCGAGCTTTTTGATCATTGTCTGGTAGAGCATAAAATTTACATATCCCGGTGGGTTCTTGACGAACTCTATGAAAAACTGGTAATGAAATTTCGCTTTCCGAAGGCTAAAGTGGATCAAATTGTAGATTTTATTCGCAAAAATACTGAAATGACGGCTTATACTCCTTTATCAACACCAATCTGCAGAGATCCTGACGATGATCATGTTCTTGCATCTGCTGTAAGTGGGAACGTAGACTGCCTTATCAGCGGAGATGAGGACTTGCTTATTTTAAAAAACTTTCGGGGACTTCCAATTATTGGACCAGGTGATTTTTGGAGATTTGAGAAAGAAAAACTGAAGATACTGTAGCAATTAATTTTTTAAAGCCATGTCTTAATAGTAATTTTTACAAATAAAGGCAATTTAGAAAAAGGAGTTTTTATGAGCTTATTAGGTATTGATATTGGGACAACAGGCACCAAGGCTATGATTTTTAGTAAAGATGGTAAAGTACTTGCAAACGAGTATGTTGAATACGATCTGGTCTTTCCAAATCCCGGGTGGGTTGAATTTGATGTCAAGTCTATGTGGAAAAAAATATTTAATGTGATTAGGAAAGCAAACTTCAACCCTGCTGCAAAAAAAGATCCTGTTACTGCTCTTGCCGTATCAACAGTGGGCGAAAGTTTCACTCCAATAGATAAAGATGGAAACATTTTATACAATACTATATATTCTTCGGACTCAAGAAGTAAAAAAGAGCTTGAGTATATTTTTACAAAAATACCTGCCAAAGAACTATATTATATCTGTGGCTTGCCCCCTCAATATGTCACTGCATTAAATAAGATATTATGGGTAAAAAATAATATGCCGGATGTATATGCAAAAACTAAAAAAATTCTTTTTACAGAAGATTTGTTTCACCACAAACTTGGACTAACTGACCTGAAGTTAAATCATCCCATTTGTTCAACCACATTGTTTTTTGATATCAGGGAAAAGAAATTTTCAAAAAAGATACTAAATGAGTTTGATATAGATGAAAATTTATTTTCAGAGCCATGTCCATCAGGTGTAGAAATAGGATATATAAGGGATGATATAGCAGAAAGTCTTGGATTTAAAGGAAAGGTTTCTATAGTAACCGGGGGCCACGATCAGCAGTGTGCCGCCCTTGGTGTTGGAGCAATATCAGGCGGGATAGCTTGTGATGGTGTGGGTACCGTAGAATGCGTAACCACGGTGCTTGATGAATTAATTATTAGCGATGCTATGTTTGAAAATGATTTCTCAACCCGCGCCCATGTAATTGATGGCCAATACACAAGCTTTGCATACAATTTAACTGCTGGAAGTGTGCTGAAGTGGTATAGGGATGTTCTTGGCACAGAAGAGAGAAGAGAAGCAGAGAAGAAGAAAATTAATATTTATGACTATTTCTTTTCAGAGCTTACCTTTGAGCCGTCAGGCATTTATGTCCTGCCTTATTTTTCAGCTACCGGAACACCGTACCATGACCCGGTTGCAAAGGGTACAATGATTGGGTTGAAGTTATCAACAAAAAAGAAAGATATTTTTAAGGCGCTGGTTGAAGGGCTGGTATATGAAATTGCATTTAATATTGAGCTTGCAGAAAAATCTGGAATTAAAATAAAAGAGCTTCGTTCTGTAGGCGGCGGGGCAAAGTCAGACTACTGGCTGCAGCTGAAGTCTTCTGTTGTAAATAAGCCTATAAAGCGGATGAAAATAACTGAAGCAGGATGCCTTGCTACCATGGTTCTGGCAGGCAGCGGTACCGGAAAATTTAATATTTCTGAAGCTATATCAAATTTTGTTAAGGTGGACAAGCAGTTTTACCCGAATGAAAATATCAGGCAAAAATATCTGGAAGGTTTTAATAAATATAAAAAAATATATAGCGCAGTTTCTAAAATTTACTAGAGAAGATTTGTAAAGATGTGATGAAATTATTTAAGGCTTGCTCCGGGAAGAATAAGGGAAGAGACGAATTGGTTCTAAATAATGTAATGGTTGCAGGTAATTTTTTTGATAAGTTATTTGGACTAATTTTTAAGAAAAAACTGAAGAGCGGAGAAGGCCTATTAATTGAAAATTGCAGGAGTATTCATACCTTTGGAATGAGGTATAGAATCGATGCAGTATATTTAAATAGAGACAACATGGTTCTGGCTATTTTCCAGGACATAAAGCCTTTCAGGATAACCCCGCTTGTAAGAAATGCTTCCAAAGTTTTAGAGGTAAGATCTAAGACAATAAAACACGCATCTTTAAAAGTTAACGATTTAGTATTATTTGTAAACTGAATTATTTAAAAGGTAAACACACAGGAGCATATCTGCGGTTTGTGTTTATTCGTTACTTGTCTTTTCTTAATTTGTCTTTTAAATCTTTTCTTAATTTTCTTAATTTTAAGTTCAGATCATTTTTTGCGTAGTCGCTGCCAGAGGAATATTTTTTCTTATAATTATCTCTGCCGTGACTTTGTCTGTCGCCACTTCGCTGTCTGTCGCGGTAACCTGAGCCGGTATGACCTGTAAATCCTGTAGTCCTTTGAGGATTAGCCTCATTTACCTTTATTGTTCTACCCTGCAGCTCATGTTGATTAAATTTTTCGACAGCTGCCTGTGCTTCTTTTTCTGTAGACATTTCTACAAATCCAAACCCTTTGGATTTACCGTCCGGGTTATTAATTATTTTAGTAAATGTAACACTTCCAACCTGTGAAAATAAATCACTCAAATCCTTTTCTGTAGTATCATAGCTCAAATTTCCAACATATAACCTTTTGTTCACTTAAAAAACCCTTTCCCTATTACTTTGTTTTTTCTAATAATATCAAACAAAGTAAATTATAATATTTTATGCCAATAAAGCAAATATTATTTTCAACTGTTTCTGCAGCAATAGCTGAAATATCCGCTTCTTAGCAAAATAAAAATGTCATTTTTGCTTTGCTTGCCCATACAACATAAATCCCCGGCGGCTAATTGACTTTATAGCTTATTGTGATAATATAATCAAACATTAAAAGTCAAAATTGTAAGAATCACGCAGGGTTGATGCAAGACATGAAAGACAACTATTTAAATAATTTAGATATATTTAAGCAGGTTGAGAAGGGTAACCTTCGGTTCAACAAAAAGCTAATCAGCATGATCCTCTGGCTCAAAGATAATACCTGCTGGCGCAGCTAATAAAATATTAGGTTAGCCGGTATTTAGTATTGCTTCATTTAATTTGCTTTTTCTGGATACTAAAATTTGAAAGTCGTTTTATATTAATTTTCCTTATGGTTTTATTGGAGTTTCAAATTATTTTTTGTAATAAATTTTCCGTTGTATTTTAAGGGTATAGATTTTACTTTAAGAAGTTAAAGAGTATTTCCAAACTGGCTAAACCAAAATGAGAAAAACCTGTTTGGAGATGCTCTTTTTTATTTGATAGCTAAGGAAAGGCACAAGTTATGTATTATCCTTCTAAAAAAGAATATTTGATAAAAGCTAAAAGCTACAATTTAATACCTGTCTATGGAGAATATATTGTTGACACCGAAACACCTTCTTCTATATTTATGAAAGCTGGAGGGCCAGAAGGGAATGGGTTCTTGCTTGAAAGCATAGAAGGTGCAATCAGTCTGTCACGTTATTCTTTTATTGGAATAGGCTGCAGGACTCTTATAAGTTTTGATGATGAAATATTTACCGTAAAATACGGTTGCAAAAAGAAGATTGAAGTTAAAACAAAAAAGCCGCTTGAGGAGTTAGAAAATGTTATGAGCGGCTACCGCTTATACAAAAACCCAGAGCTGAACCATTTTACTGGAGGCGCAGTAGGATATTTAGGCTATGATCTGGTAAAGTATTTTGAGAATATCCAACTCCCCGGAAAGAAATCTTCCTTTCCGGAAATGATGCTTTATCTAACAGATTCCATGATAGTTTTTGATCACATGCTAAACCGGATGAAAATAATTTCAACTGTTAAGATTGACGAAAACCTCTCTCCTGAAGATGCATATGCGCAGTCTATTGAAAAGATTGAGAGCATACTTAGAAAAATATGCGATGGACAAAAAAATAATATGGAAAACATAGGCAGCAACTTTTCTATCTCAGACGATGATTTAAGTGAGAATTTCAGCTTAGATTCTAATTTTACTAAAGAAAGTTTTCTGGAAGCGGTAGAAAAGGCCAAAAAATATATTGCTTGCGGGGAAGCTTTTCAGACTGTGTTATCGCAGAGATTTTCAACTGATAACTTTTCAAATTCTTTTAATATTTACAGAGGGCTAAGAACAATAAACCCATCGCCTTATATGTACTATATAAATTTTGGAGATTTTGAAATTATAGGCTCATCCCCTGAGCCTCTGGTCAAAATTGATGGCAGAAAGATTTTAACGCGTCCCATAGCTGGAACTAGAAAAAGAGGAAAAACTTCAGTGGAAGACATACGTCTTGCAGATGATTTGCTAAGTGATGAAAAGGAAAGAGCAGAACATAATATGCTGGTTGATCTATCACGGAATGATCTGGGAAGGGTATGCAGGTATGGAAGCGTAAAGGTTAAAAAATACATGAGCGTAGAAAAATATTCTCATGTTATGCATCTGGTATCTGAGGTGGAAGGAATATTGGATAAAAACAGAACTGTGTATGATGCGCTCAGAAGCGCATTTCCGGCAGGGACGCTGTCTGGTGCTCCAAAGATAAGGGCCATGCAGATTATAAGCGAGCTCGAACCTGACTGCAGGGGCCCATACGGGGGTGTAGTTGGTTATTTTGGTTATGACGGTAGTCTTGATAGCTGCATTACCATAAGGACTGCGCTGATAAAGAACAGAAGGGCATATATTCAGGCTGGGGCAGGGATTGTCTATGATTCAATACCTGAAAATGAATGGAATGAAACTGTGATTAAGGCAAGCGCTCTTTTTAAGGCTATAAGAGTAGCCGGAAATACTATGGGCAATGGCAAAATTTAAAACGCTGATTACAGGGATATAAAAATTATAAATACTTTTAAATAAAATTTTATGAGGTGATTAACATGATGCAGACAATATTAGAAAAAATAATGAAAGGCGAGAGCTTAACTCAAGACGAGGCACATAAGTCCATGAAATTCATCATGGACGGCAGGGCAAATAACTGCCAGATTGCAGCTTTTCTCACTGCTTTAAAAATGAAAGGGGAGAGTATTGATGAGATAAGCGGTTTTTCCATGGCTATGCTGGAAAAAGCTAATAAGATAAAAACAAGGCATAAAAATGTAGTTGACACATGCGGCACTGGAGGAGACAAAAAAGGCACATTTAATATTTCTACCACGGCTGCCTTCATAGCAGCTGGAGCCGGAGTGGTGATAGCAAAGCACGGCAACAGGAGTGTTTCCAGTAAAAGCGGCAGTGCGGATGTACTGGAAGCGCTTGGAGTAAATATAAATCTTGAGTGCGGCAGTGTTGAAAAATGTATTGATGATATAGGAATAGGGTTTATTTTTGCTCCCAGGGCGCATACTGCCATGAAACATGTGGCAAAAGCAAGAAAGGATATGGGCATTAGCACTGTTTTTAATATCCTGGGACCGATTACTAATCCAGCTATGGCGGATGGACGGGTTTTGGGAGTTTTTGATGATAAATTGATAGATATTATGATTTATTCCTTAAAAAATATAGGAGTAAGACGGGCATTTGTAGTCTATGGGTTGGAATTAATGGATGAGCTGTCTGTTTCTGGCAACAGCCTTATTGCAGAGCTAAATGATGGCAGGGTTAAAAGATATATTATTAATCCTGAAGAGCTGGGCTTTAAAAAATGCGGTACGGAAGAGCTAAAAGGCGGAGATGCAAAAGAAAATGCAAGGATTTTAGCCAGTATCCTTGCCGGTAAGGATGTTGGTGCCAGAAGGGACTGTGCCGTTCTGAACGCTGCTGCAGCTATAGTGGCTGGTGGGAAGGCCGGCAGTCTTTCCAGCGGCATTGATATGGCAGCCAGCGCAATTGATAGCGGAAGGGCTCTGAATAAATTAAACAAGTTGATTGAATTTACAAATAAGTATAGTTCGTAAGAAAGGTTATAGAATTTTGGAAGCTGCATTTTGATTACTGCAGCAGTAAAATATTGCAAGAAAAGGGGTAAATATTGGAATATTTAAAAAAAATATTGATTGGTAAAAAGGAAGAAATAAAAAGTCTGCATAAAAATTTAAATAAAGAGGAAATTTTTTTAGAAAGGAAACATGGAAATAAAGGTAGGCTTGTTAAAAGTATTTTTAAAAACAAAATAAATGTGATTGCAGAGATTAAAAAAGCGTCTCCATCACTTGGAACAATTAATGAGGCAATGGATATTGGAAAGGTAGCCTTACTTTACACCAGGCATAAAAGTTTTATAAGGGGTATTTCAGTTGTTACCGAAAATGCTTATTTTAAGGGAAGTCCGGAATACATAAAAAGGGTTAAAAAAGTATCAGATTTACCAATTTTGCGAAAAGATTTTATTTTTAATGAGTATCAGATATATGAAAGTGCAGTTTTAGGCGCAGATTGCATTTTACTTATTAGTTCTATTCTGGGGTATAAAAAATTAAAAAAACTTTACAATACGGGTAAAAGTTTGGGGCTGGATGTATTAGTTGAGATCCACAGTGAGGAGGAATTGGACAAGGCAGCTGACATAGGAGCAGGCTTTATTGGCATAAATAACAGGGATTTAAGAAGCATGAAAGTTGATACAAGCACTGCTATGCGTATTTTAGGATACGCACATAAAAAGGGTATAAAGGATAAGATAATTATATGTGAAAGCGGAATTAGCAGCGCAAAATATGTTACGGAGCTATTTAACAGAGGAATAAATACTTTTTTAATTGGCACCTATTTTATGAAGAGTGCAAATCTTGATGTTACATTAAATAAATTAGAGGTGGAGCTTGGGAAGGAAAAAGGTGTTATGTGATGTGGATAAAAATATGCGGGATTACAAATGAAGCGGATGCAGTGAATATATCAAACTTAGGGGCAGATGCACTGGGATTTATTTTGTCTACTGATAGCCCAAGAAGAGTGGATGTGCGTAAGGCAAAAAAGGTTACGTGTGCTTTAAGAAGTGAAGAGATTATGGCGAAAAAAAAGGTTTCAATTGTAGGAGTATTTGTAAACGAAGAGCTAGAAAGAGTTTTAGATGCCACAGAGGAACTTGCACCGGACTATATCCAGCTTTCTGGAGATGAGGATGCTGAGTACATAAGAAAGATTAAGACAATGTTAAGTAAAGATATTAAAATTATAAAAACAATAAGGATTAAAGATAATACGGGGCTTGTAGGAAATACACACAGAGAAATGCAAAGGTTAAGGAGATTTGCAGACTTTTTATTAGTGGACACTTTTAAAAAAGATCTATATGGCGGTACGGGAAAATCTTTTAGATGGGATATTACAAAGGATTGGGGTTTGGAGCTTCCAATTATTTTATCGGGCGGCTTAAATTCAGAAAATGTAAGACAGGCAATAAACCTTGTAAAACCATTTGGTGTGGACGCATCATCCAGGCTGGAGATTTATCCGGGAAAGAAAGATTTAGAAAAAGTAAAAAAATTTATTGAAATTGTAAGAGCAAGCCGTGGTGAGAAAAATAAGGGGGAACATTGATGGAAAATAAGAAAAGCAGGAAAAATATGGACAGAGGAGGAAATAGCCTGCACTGCGATAAGAGGCATGGAGGGTATTTTGGAATATACGGCGG